>NZ_JAGQDB010000077.1:0-10817 GCF_024346495.1 Cyanobium sp. A1C-AMD
AGTAATGACTGCAAGCATTCGCACACATATGCAAACCTGGGCGGAATAGTTGTTAGCGAAATGACGATTTTTACCATTTTATCAGCCATTAAGCCGCGCTGCCACGATGTCTATACTTTTCAATTCACCAGTCTTCGCCTCTCCAAGGATGGCTCCAAAGTCCGCGCTATGAAGCCTCTCAGATAGCACGGCTGACTGAAAATCAGAACTTGACATACAGGCAATCAACCAATTGGCCTTAACCGAAACACAATCACTTGCAAAACTGGCGCAATAAGGCAGGGGCTTCATCACATCCGCTCCAAGGTGGGAATACCCAGCAGACCCAAGCCCAAGGAAAGGGTGTCAGTGGTGAGACGACACAGGGCCAAGCGGGAAGATCGGGCCGGCTCCTCGGCCTTGAGCACCGGCACCTGGTCGTAGAAGCGGTTGAACACCTGGCTGAGCTCAAACAGGTAGTTGCAAAGCCGATTGGGCAACAACTCCTGCTCCACTTCAGCAATCACCCCATCAAACTTGAGCAGCTCCCGCACCAGCGCCCACTCCTGCGGTTCGCTGAAGGTGAGTGAGGCAACGGCGCCAGCCCCCAGATCTCCGCCCTTGCGGGCGATGCCAGCGATGCGCACCACCGCATAGAGCAGATAGGGCGCCGTGTTGCCCGTAAGGGCCAGCATCCGATCAAAACTGAACTGATAGTTGGTGATCCGATTGGTGCTGAGGTCGGCGTACTTCACCGCCGCCAAGCCCACGGAGGTGGCCACCTGCTGGATGAAGGCCTCGTCTTCGCTGCGCTGCTCATCGGCGAGGCGCTGACGCAGATCGGCCTCGGTGCGCTCCACCGCCTGATCGAGCAGGTCCTTGAGGCGCACCGTGTCGCCGGAGCGGGTCTTGAGCTTTTTGCCATCGTCGCCCTGCACCAAACCGAAGGGCACGTGCTCGACGCTGCAGTGGGAAGGAATCCAGCCCGCCCGCTGGGCCACATGGAACACACCGGCGAAGTGGTTGGCCTGGCCCGCATCGGTGACATAGATGACCCGGCTGGCCCCATCACCGCCAGGCCCAGGGGCGAAGCGATAGCGAATCGCCGCTAGATCGGTGGTGGCGTAGTTGAAGCCGCCATCGCTCTTCTGCACGATCAGCGGCAGGGGCTGGCCGTCCTTGCCACTCACCCCCTCAAGAAACACACAACCTGCGCCGGCATCGACCACCAGCAGCCCGGCAGCCCTGAGGTCGTCAACCACCGCCTGCAGGTAGGGGTTGTAGAAGGATTCACCGCGCTCGGTGAGACGGATACCGAGCTGGTCGTAGATCTTCTGGAATTCGCGGCGGCTCTGGTCGCACAGCAATCCCCAAGCCTTGAGCGACACCGGATCGCCCCCTTGCAACTTCACCACCTCCTCGCGGGAGGTGGTCTGGAAGCTTTCGTCGTCATCGAAGCGGGCCTTGGCCTGGCGATAGAAGGCCACCAGATCACCCAGATCCACCGCATCGGCCATGGTGAGAGCCTCTGGCGCCACCTGCTTCAAGTGGGTGATCAGCATCCCAAATTGAGTGCCCCAGTCGCCCACATGGTTGAGCCGCAGCACCGGGTGGCCGCGAAACTCCAGCACCCGCGCCAAAGCATCACCAATGATCGTGGAGCGCAGGTGCCCCACATGCATCTCCTTGGCGATGTTGGGGCTGGAGAAGTCCACAATCACCGGGGCTTGCAGCTCCACCTTTGGCACCCCCAGGCGCGGATCGCCAAGGCGGGCCTGCAGCTCCGCCGCCAGCCGCTCGGGCCGCAGGGTGAGGTTGATGAAGCCGGGCCCTGCAATCTGGGGCTCCAGGCAGAGCTCGGCAAAGGCGGGATCGGCCGTAAGTTGCGCCACGATCGCAGTGGCAATAGCCCGGGGCGGCTGGCCCAGAGGTTTGGCCAGGGGCAGGGCCCCATTGGCCTGGAAGTCACCGAATTCCGGCTTAGACGCTGGCGCTAGCTGGGGATCGAGGGGCTGGCCCGCCTCGGGGAAGGCCCGCTGCATCGCTGCCAGGAGCTGGCCCTGCAGGGCGTGGAGAACGGTCAGCATGGCAACGGTGGGCCGCAGTGGCGGCAGGCACTTGCTGTGATCATCCCTCTCCAGCCAGCTGCAGGTCTGCCTCCATTCCCTGCAGCACTACATCGGCCACCAGCTTGATGCGATAGCGGCAGGCCTGGGTTTCGGTGCAGTCGAAACTGCGGTGCTCCCAGTATTTGTTACTGCCCGCACCACCCCCGCACAGCCCGAAGTACTCACACTCCTGGCGGCAGCGTTCCACACCGGAGCGAATTTCCTGCAGCACCCGCTGCAATTTGTCAGTGGCGGCGATGGCTTCCAGGCTGTCGTGCAACACATGACCAAAAGCAAAATCGCCGTATTCGGCGGTGGGCACCGAAAGCAACTCCGGATCAAAGGTCGACACATTGCCGCGGGCGTCCACATTGACGATCGCGAAGGGAGCATTCATGTCGGTTTGGGCCATGCGGGCATTGCTGCAGGCCAAGCTGACGATCCCGTCAAATTCCCGCAGGCGCAGGCTCCCTGGCTGCTCCATGCAGCGCTGCCAAAACCGCTCTAAAAACACCCGATAGCCCTGCTCCGCGCGGGGGGCCTTGAGGCTGGAGGCGGCGTTTTCACCTTCGGTTTCCTCCATGTTGAAGCCCACGTCGGTGATGCCGTGCTCGAGGAAGAAATCAAACAGGCCATCGGCATGGTCGAGGGCGTCGGCGGTGAGCACACAGATCACCTGAAAAGCAATCTGGCGCCGCACCAGCCAGTCGATCCCCCGCATCACCGCCCCATGGGTGGGCAAGCCGGTGCGAGTAACCCGGTGGGCGTCATGCAGGAAGGAAGGGCCATCCATGCTCACCCCCACGTGAATGTCATTGCGCTCGAAGCAGTCGCACCAAGCCCCATTGATCACGGTGGCATTGGTCTGCAGCGACTGGACGATCGTGCTGGCGGGCAGGCCGCGCCGCTCCAGCAGCTGGCGCAAGCGCGCACTGGCTTGGTCGTAGAAGGCGATTGGCGCCATTAACGGTTCGCCCGCATGCCAGAGCAGGGTGAATTGCCCCTCGAAATAGGGGCTATCGAGCACCCGCTCCACCGCCACCTCCAGCAGCTCAAGTGAGAGCTGGGTGCGATCACCCCGATCGGGCAGATAGCAGTAGTCGCAATCGAGGTTGCAATAGGGGGTGGGTTGTACCACCAGCAGCCGCACGGGGCCGTAAGACTGACTTTCCACTTCAGCAGCCCGGGGAGCGATCAGCGCCAGTAGGGACCACCATTTAGGAAGCCCCCATTGCGGAAGCCACCATTACGGAAGCCGCCGTTATAGAAGCCCCCATTGCGGAAGCCGCCGTTGTTGAAACCGCCGTTATAGAAGCCGCCGTTGCGAAAGCCGCCGTTGCCCCAGCCCAGGCCCGAGCCGTTGACGAACACATAGGACACGGCGTCATCGGGCAATCCAGAGGCTTCGGCGCCATCGCGCTCCTGCACTGCCGCCGCAATTCGGCTCAGCCGCTCCTCAATGCTGAGGGAGGTTGGTTTAGCTGCGGTTTGGTCCTGGGCTGAAGGCTCATGCTGGGCGCTGGCCAAGGCCAGGGCCGCCGCCCCATCGAGGGGCAGGGAGGCCAGCAGCAACAGGCCGAAGAGATGGGAGCGGTTCAAGAGCGCCATAACAACTGCGAAAAGGGTTTCAGCGAGGGGATCAGCGACCGGTCGAAGCAGCCTGACCTTCAAGAACGGGGCGAATCGTCTCAACCCCCAACAGCACAGCCTCAAAGCTGGCGCGGATCGCAGACTCGGGCAATCCCAGCGCACTCGCCGGACCGAGCCAGCGGTTCACGGCGGTCACCGTGTCTGGCTGGCCATCGAGATAGCCCTGGAGCAGCCGGGCAATCGCCAGATTGACCACGTTGCGGAAGGCCGAGTCGTTTTCGGCGAGCACACAGCTCACCGCATAGGCCTCGTAGGGCAAAGCCGGGCTGAGCTCTAAACCTGGCAGCCCCTGCTGGCGCACCAGCCCCGCCAGCACGATCGTGTCGCCAATTACGCCTTCCACGGTGCCGGCCTGCATCGCGGCAACGGCAGCCTTGAGGCTGTCGAAGGCAACGGGCGTGGCCTTGGACTGCATGCCCCGCAGTTCGGTTTCACCCAGCGACTGGCGCACCACCCCAATCCGCCGTCCCGCAAGAGCGGCCGGACTGCCATCAAAACGCCCGGTGGGCGCCAGCAATCTCACGCCGGAAAGGCCGATCGGCAGGGAGAAATCCACCTGCATGTCCACCGCCCAGCTGAACGGCAGGCCACAGGCGAGATCCGCCTTGCCGCTGGTGATGCTGTTCACCAGGCTGGCCGGATCGCTGATCGGTGCAAAGCGGACACTCACAGGACGGCCCACGGCCTGGCTGAGCTCAGCGGCAATGCGTTCAGCCACCAAGATGCCGTAGCCGGAGGGCTGGCCTTGGGGGCTCACCATCATTAGGGGTGGGACGTCGGCGAAACCACTCAGCACCAGCTGGCCGCTGCGCGCTGCCCGCTGCACCGCCCCCTCCAGCTGGGGCTTGGCCTGGGGTTGGGCCGGGGGTTTGGTTTGGGATTGGGCCTGGACCGCCGCCGGCATTACGGCCAGCAGCCCGAGAGCTCCCACGCCAGCAGCCAGCCGGCGACCAATGCCAGCTAAGCGAGAGCTGCGCTTGGAAAAGCTGCGCTTTGGTGCTGCCACCCAACCTCGACATGAACTAACAGAAGTATGCAGAGGCTCGGCGCTACTGCCAACGCAGCTCTAAAAACGCAGCTCAATAATCAAACCGCATGCTGAGATCAAGCCAGGCGCTGCGGGTGATCGGCGCGCTGGTGGAGATCAGGTCGATGCCGCTGCTGGCGTAGTCGCCTAGCTGCTCAGGCTGCACGCCTGAGGCTTCCAGCACAAGCTGCCGGCCGCCAGCCAGGCTGCGTAACTCGGGCACCAGCTGCCGCAACTGGGCCGGCAGGAATTCATCCAGCAGCACCCCATCGGCGCCCGCTTGCACCGCCGCTGCCGCCTCAGCCGCCGTTTCCGCCTCCACAATCACCCGGGCCGGCCAAGGAGCATGGGCCCGCACCGCCGCGATCGCCGCCTCCACCCCACCAGCCACCCCACCCGCCCAAGCCAGGTGGTTTTCCTTGAGCATCGCGGCATCATCGAGGCCCTGGCGGTGGTTGCTGCCGCCCCCGCAGCGAACGGCGTACTTTTCAAGTCGGCGCAGGCCCGGCGTGGTTTTGCGGGTGTCGGCAAGGCGCACGCCCGTGCCCTCGAGCTCGGCCACCAGGGCGGCGGTGGCAGTGGCGATGCCGGAAAGTCGCATGGCCAAGTTGAGGGCCGTGCGCTCGCCGGCCACCAGGGCAGCGGCCCCACCCTCCAGCTCCAGCAGGCGCTGGCCTGCCACCACCGGCTCACCATCAGCCACCAGCAACTGCAGCCGCAGCGCCGGATCCAGCAAGCGGAACAGCGGCTCCACCAGCACCCCGCCGCAAAACACCCCTGGCGCCTTGGCAAGCCAGTGGGCCCGGCCAGGGCGACCAGCCAGCGCCGCAGCCGTGAGATCGCCGCGGCCAATATCTTCTGCCAGCCAGGCGCGCAGCTGCGGCTCCAGCTCGGGGGTGAAGGGCAGATGGGCAGCAGGCATTACCCCTCCGGGGCAGGCCTTCCCATGATGGGTGGTGCCAGTCTGATGGGCAGTTCGCATCAGAGCGCTGGCATGACCAAACCCCGCTGGTGGACCGCCGGTGACCTCGATGGCTTCCTCGGCCTCGGGCTCGACAACCTGATCCAGATCCTGTTGATCGTGGCCCTTTGCCGCGGCGTACTCGGCTATCCCGACAGCCTGATCTTCGGCGCGATCCTGCCTGCCACTGGCATCAGCCTGGTGGTGGGCAACCTGGCTTACGCCCGCCAGGCCTTTCAGCTCGACCAGCGCGAGGGGCGCGACGACCGCACCGCCCTCCCCTACGGGATCAACACGGTGAGCCTGTTCGCCTATGTGTTTCTGGTGATGCTGCCGGTGAAGCTGACGGCCTTGAGCCAGGGCCTGGATCCAGCCGCAGCGGTAACCCTCTCGTGGCGAGCTGGGCTGATCGCCTGCCTGGGTTCGGGGTTGATCGAATGCTCCGGTGCCTTCATCGGCAACAGCCTGCAGCGCTGGCTGCCTCGCGCAGCCCTGCTCTCCACCCTGGCTGGCATTGCCCTGGGCTACATCGCCCTGGGCTTCCTGCTGCGCACCTACGCCCAACCGGTGGTGGGGCTGGCAGTGCTGGCAGTGATCCTGGTGGGCTACTACGCGCCGGTGCGCTGGCCGGTGCCCGCCGGCCTGGTGGCCGTGCTGCTGGGCATAGCCCTGGCCTGGGCCAATGGTTTGATCGACCTCGATCCAGTGCGCTGGCAGAGCAGCACGGCCCTGATTGGGCTCCACATACCCAAGCTGCAACTGGCAGACCTATGGCAGGCGCGCGGCCAGCTAGTGCCCTGGTTGGGGGTAATCGTGCCGATGGGACTTTTCAATGTGATCGGCTCGCTGCAAAACCTGGAGAGCGCCGAAGCCGCCGGCGATCGCTATCCGGTGCCCAGCTCGATGCTGATCAATGGCATTGGCACCCTGGCCGCCGCCACCTTGGGCTCCTGCTTTCCCACCACCATCTACATCGGCCACCCGGGCTGGAAAGCCATGGGCGCCCGCATTGGCTACTCCTGGCTCAATGGCGTGGTGATGGGCGCCGCCTGCCTGCTGGGCTTGTTTGGAGTGGTCGGCCAACTGGTGCCGATTGAAGCCGGTATGGCGATCGTGCTTTACATCGGCCTGGTGATCGCTGCCCAGGCCTTCCAGGCCACGCCGCCTCGCCATGCTCCGGCCGTGGCCCTCGGGCTGTTGCCCGGGCTGGCCGGCTGGGGAGCCCTGATGCTGAAAGCGGGGCTGCGGGCCGGTGGCAGCGGCACGGCCGCCAACCCCTTTGGGCCAGCCATGCTGGCGCCCCTGGCCCAGGCCGATGTGTGGGCCGCCGGGGCCTTCGCGCTTGAGCACGGCCAGATCATCACGGCGATGCTGCTGGCGGGCATGCTCGTGTACGTGATCGAGGCCCGCCTGCTGGCGGCGGCGGCCTGCGCAGCCATCGCAGCCGTGCTGTCCTGGTTTGGTGTGATCCACGCCTGGCAATTCACCAGCTCAGACACCGTGCTGCAGCTGGGCTGGGGCGTGGGCCAGAGCTGGGCCCTCGGCTATGGGTTGATGGCCCTGGTGTTCCTGGCAACCCGTTGGGGCCTCCGGCCTCAGCGCTGATGCTGCAGCAAACCGAGGGTGAGATTGTCTGGGTCGGTCTGCAGGTAGACGTAGCCACCACCATTGGCGAGCAGCACCACTTTGTAGTTGTAGGAGGCGCCCGCAGAGTCTCTCTGGGTCATCGAACCCAGGCAGCTGGCAGCCAGCTTGAGGCTGCCGCTGTAGGTGGCCCGGTCCTGGCGGCCGGCGTAGCTCGACATCGCCAGGCCCTGCACTGCCCCTGCCTGCCACCACTCCCGCTGCACCACCGCATTGGGCTGCCAACTGCCGGCTAGCCAGCTCTGGCCCTGCTGCTGGCTGGTGACCAGGCCATCGAGCTGCTCGGGCCGGCAAGCGCCTGGCGCCTGGGCCACGTAGCGCAACGACAACACCTCACTGGGTGCTACCACAAGGGAAGTGCGCGGCCGGCCCAGTCGATCCAGGGCGACCGCGTCAGCCATGGCACCGGCCGAACCCTGGCGCTCAACTAATGCCCAGCAGTTGGCATCGGCTTTCACCTGGCCGCTGTAGCGATCTTCCGTAAAACGGCGACCCTCCCGCAGGTAGCGCACCCCTTCGATGCGGCCATCGGCAAACCAGCGCTCCTGCATCAGCAGGGCCGTGGGTTCGCCCCGGTGCTGACCGCTGCCGAGCACCACAAAGGTGCCAGCTGCGGGTGCTTTGCACTGGGCCAGGGACGCCGCAGCCGACTTTTCAGCAGCTCCTGCCCCTGGCACCAGGCCAGCGCAAATAGCCACGGCAGCGAGCAGGGCGCGGGGGCTGGCCATCGACGCACACCATCAAGTGATTGCAGTTTGGCAAGAGGCAGTTTTTAAGAGCCCTACTTGCCAATACAGAAACGCGAAAACACCCGATCCAGCACTGCCTCGCTCACCGCCTCGCCTGTTATCTCACCGAGGGCACGCACAGCGGCGCGCAGGTCAATCGTCCAGAAGTCCCAGGGCAGCTGCTGCGCCGCAGCTTCAAGGGCAGCCCCCAGGCTCAGGGCTGCCGCCGCCGCCAGATCCCGTTGGCGGGCATTGAGTGCCACCTGCACGCCTTCGAGGCAGCCAGCTCCGCAGCGGCGCAGCAGCTCCGCCACCAGCTCATCGCGGCCGGCGCCAGTGAGGGCGCTGAAGCGCACATCTGCCGGCTCCCCATCCCCCGCGGGCACCAGACCCACCTGCAGGCCAGCCCCATCAGCCTTGTTGCCTGCCACCAGCAGCACGACGCCCTCGGGCACCAGCTCCCGCAGGGCCTGATCCTCCAGGCTCCAGCCCGCCTCCAGATCAAATAGCAACAGCACCGCATCAGCGGCGGCCAGGGCCTGGCGGGAGCGCTCGATGCCCAGCTGCTCAACCCGGTCGCTGGTGGGGCGAATGCCGGCGGTGTCGAGCAGGGTGAGAGGCACGCCGTCAAGCACCAGCTCGCTTTCCAGCAGGTCGCGGGTGGTGCCCGGTAGGTCGGTCACGATCGCCCGCTCTCGCTGGCTGAGCAGGTTGAGCAGGCTGGATTTGCCCACGTTGGGCAGGCCCACGATCGCCACCCGCAGGCCCCGGCGCAGCAACTCCCCCTGGCGCGCCTCAGCCACCAGCTGCTCCAGCTCAAGCCGCACCGCCTCCAATTCGGCCGTTACTGCCGCGCCATCGAGGGGGGGTAGGTCCTCCTCGAAGTCCACCCGCGCCTCCAGCTCCGCCAACTGATCCAGCAGCCGCTCGCGCAGGGCGCCGATGCGCAGCTGCAGGCCGCCATCGAGGCCAGCCATGGCCAGCTGGGCCGCCCGGCGGCTGCGGGCCGTGATCATTTCGCTGATCGCCTCGGCGCGGGTGAGGTCGAGCCGGCCGTTTAAAAACGCCCGCTGGCTGAATTCCCCCGGCAGGGCCCGCCGCGCCCCAGCCGCCAGCACCAGCTCCAGCACCCGCTGCACCGCCACCAGGCCGCCATGGCAGTGCAGTTCCACCACGTCTTCCCGGGTGAAGCTGCGGGGGGCCCGCATCAGCAGCAGCAGGGCCTCATCGAGCCGCTCGCCACTAGCAGGATCCACCACATGGCCGTAGAGCACCCGGTGGCTCTCCCAGCTCTGCTGGCCGGGGGCCGCAAACAACTGCCGGCCGATCGGCTCGGCCTCGGGGCCAGAAATTCGCACGATCGCCACACTGCCCTCGCCTGGAGCCACAGCGGTGGCCACGGCGGCGATGGTGTCAGCAAATCCGGCGGGGTCTGGCATGACCCCATTTCAGCGCCAAAGCGCCCACAGATCGAGCACCCGGCTCAGGGATTAGCCAGGCCGGGAAACACCATCAAATCGATATGGCCACCAACGGGATGGCGCCATTCGCGGAATTCCTCGGCCAAGGCGTGCTGCTCGCGGGGCAGGGCCTGGGCCTGCAGGTCCTGGAGCCGCTGGTGCACCAAGTCCAGGGTGTCGTCTATCAGTTGGGCCGCCTGCTCGGAGGTCATGGTGGGGAATCCGGGGAATGGCCAGGTTGTAACTGGGCTTTCAAAGGCACGCTGTAGCGGACATCACGACCGCGCCAGCCGCGCCTATGCAGGCAAACGCCCCAGCAGTGAGAGAATCAGCTTCTATTCAGGGGCAATCGTGACGAACGGCAAGGGATCTCCGCGCTCAGCACTGTCGACCCTGCTGCTTGGCTTCGGCGCCGTCGGCGGCTTGGCCCTGCTGGTGTGGCTGACGCTGGTGATGCTTGACCTCAAACATCTCAACACCTCCGGCTTCACCCTGCCCTAGCCGATGCCCGTGCGGGCGATGTCCAGCACATCGGCCATGGAGCGGATTTGATTGATCGTGCTAGCTAGCTGGCTGGAACTCTCAAGCTCCACCCGCAGATCGATGCGGGCCGGCTTGCCGGGATTGGTGCGCACCCGGGCATCGCAGACGTTGATGCGGTGATCGGAAAGGCGAGTGAGGATGTCTTTAAGCACCCCAACGCGATCGAGCACCTCGATGCGCAGTTGCACCGGGTAGCGGCGCGGGCGCGTCTCGGAGGCGGAATTCCAGCGCACCGGCAGCCGCCTTTCGGCCGGCACCTGGGACACATTGGAGCAGTCCTGGCGGTGGATGGTGATGCCGTGGTTGCCGAGAGCCACCGCCCCAAGAATCTGCTCGCCAGGCAGGGGACTGCAGCAGCCCCCGAGCCTGTAATCGAGGCCCTCAAGGCCGAGGATTGAGCTGGTGCCACCCCCACCCACCGGAGCCTGGGGCTCCACCTGGGCGTGGGCCGCCACCTTGGCCGCCACTTGCTCATTGCTGAGCACGGGGGCGGAGGCTTCGCTGGCCAGGCGCATTTCCTCCCGCAGCCTGTTGAGCACCTGGTGCAGGGTGACCCCACCAAAGCCGAGGGAGGCCAGCAGGTCTTCGGTGCAGGTGAGATTGCAGCGGCGGGCCACCTTGGCCATCGCCTCACCATTGAGCAGGGCATCAAAGCCATCGCGGCCAAGCTCGCGCTCGAGCATCTCGGTGCCGCGCTGGAGGTTGTCTTCGCGGTGG
>NZ_JAGQDB010000078.1:0-10631 GCF_024346495.1 Cyanobium sp. A1C-AMD
AACAGGCCACCGCGCTGATGCAGGGCTGGCTGAGCGAACAGATCGATCCAGTGCTCACCGGAGGGCTGCTGGCCGCATTGCGAGCCAAGGGAGTTAGCGGCGAGGAGCTAGCGGCCATGGCTGCGGTGTTGCGACAAGCCTGTCCGCTGCCGGCTTCCCGCCCTTCTCTGGCGCTTGTTGATACCTGTGGCACCGGTGGCGATGGAGCCGACAGCTTCAATATTTCAACGGCTGTGGCGTTTGTGGCGGCCGCCTGTGGCGCCCACGTGGCCAAACACGGCAACCGCAGTGCAAGTGGTCGGGTGGGCTCAGCCGATGTGCTGGAGGCAGTGGGCATTCATTTGCAGGCCCCCCAGGAGCAGGTGATTGGCGCCTTACCCAGTGCGGGGGTGACTTTTTTGTTTGCTCCTGGTTGGCATCCGGCGCTGGTGGGGCTGGCCCCCCTGCGCCGAAGCCTGGGGGTGCGGACTGTTTTCAATTTGCTTGGCCCATTGGTAAATCCCCTGCGGCCCGAGGCCCAGGTGCTCGGGGTGGCCCGGCCTGATCTGCTCGATCCGATGGCTGAGGCCCTGGCCCGGCTGGGGCTGCGCAGAGCTGTGGTTGTGCATGGTCATGGCGGCCTTGATGAGGCCTCCCTTGCTGGAGTTAATTCGCTGCGACTGGTGAAATCTGGAGTTGTGAGCAGCGACCAGCTCGACCCTGAGGCCTTGGGCTTGCAGCTTGCCCCGATCACCGATCTGGCGGGCGGAGATCTCGCCACCAACCAAGCCATCCTCGAAGCCGTGCTCCAGGGCCGAGCTAGCCGCGCCCAGGCTGATGTGGTGGCCCTCAACGCAGCGCTGGTGCTGTGGGCCGCTGGTTTGACGGACTCAGTCGCCGCTGGTTTGAGCCTGGCCCAGCAGGCCATTGCCAATGGAGCTGGCTGGCAAGCCCTAGAACGGCTACGCGCCGCCCTGCCAGCCCCCGTTGCAGGATGATCAAAGCAACTGCCCTGAACCCGTGAGCGAGCCCGCTGCCACTGCCTTGCTGGTGTTGGCCGACGGCACCGTGCTGAGGGGTGAAGCCTTCGGGGCCCGGGGCACGGCCATCGGAGAAGTGGTGTTCAACACCGGCATGACCGGCTATCAGGAGGTCATGACCGACCCGAGTTACTCCGGGCAGTTGGTCACCTTTACCTACCCCGAACTGGGCAATACCGGGATCAACGAAGCCGATCAGGAGGCGGATCGCCCCCACGTGCGTGGGGTGATCGCCCGCCAGCTTTCACCTTGTACCAGTAGCTGGCGCTCAGAGGGTGACCTAGATGGCTGGCTTCTACGCCATGGAGTAGTTGGAATTCGAGCAATTGATACGCGAGCTCTCGTGCGTCATTTACGTGATGGTGGCGCGATCAACGGCGCAATTTGCAGTGATGGCACCTCGGCTTCGGCCCTGCTTGATCAAGTCCGCTCGGCCCCTTCGATGCAGGGCCTAAACCTGGCGGCATCAGTTACTACCCCTAATCCTTATCACTGGGATCAAACCTGTGGGGTCGCTTTTGATGCCCGTATGCAATCCCAGCCCGATCGCCCTTACCGGGTGGTGGCCATTGATTTCGGCATCAAGCGGGCGATCCTCGAGCGTCTTGCGGCCCACGGCTGCGAGGTGACCGTGCTTCCAGCCGATGCCAGCTTGGAGCAGGTTCTCAGTTACAAGCCCGAGGGAGTGTTCCTGTCCAATGGGCCCGGCGATCCGGCCGCCGTTAGCTCTGCTATTGAGCTCGCCAAAAGTCTTATCGCCCTGCCCAATCTCCCCCTGTTTGGCATCTGCCTTGGCCACCAGATCCTGGGGCTGGCCCTTGGAGGCACCACTTTTAAACTGGGCTACGGCCATCGCGGTTCAAATCATCCCTGCGGCAGCCCAGGGCAGGTGGAGATCACCAGCCAAAACCATGGTTTTGCCCTCGTACCCGAATCCCTGCCCGCCGACCGAGTGCGGGTAACCCACCACAACCTCAACGACCAAACCGTGGCTGCTCTGGAGCTGCTTGAGGCACCGGTGTTTGGCGTTCAGTACCACCCGGAGGCCAGTCCCGGTCCCCACGACGCCGACCATCACTTCGCGCGCTTCGCCGCCCTGATGGCCAGCCGCCGCTGACGCACTTTTGTTGCGTCTTCTGCAGCGGCAAATTTGCTCCCTACACTTCGCCCCAGAACGGATCGAGGACTGGAGCCATCAACGACCTGCAGCGATTGACGGTCTCCCTGCGAGGGGGCTTCGAGCAGCAGGCCCACTGCCAGCTGTTCCGCTTCACTGGCCAGCTGGATGCCTACTCCGACAAACAGTTCGGGGAATTTGTGGCCTCTCACCGCGCCAATGGTCAGCCTTTGGTGATTGATCTCAGCCACATCGACTTCCTCGACTCGTCCGGTCTTGGCGCTTTAGTCCAGCTTGCTAAGCAGTGCAACGCCGATCGGCAGAAGTTTCTGGTGGTGGGTAACGCCCGGGTTGTTCAAACCGTGAAGCTGGTGCGCCTAGAAGAATTTCTGCACCTTCAGCCCGACCTCGAAACAGCCCTTGGCAACCTCGCCGCTTGAGCAGGGAAAGGCTGAGCTGCGGCCCGCTTCGAGCTGGCTAGCTGGCCTTGCTCCCCATCCTCCCCAGGCCGAATTAGGACCGCTACAGCTGGCCTGGCTGGGAGATGCGGTCTGGGAGCTTCATCACCGGCTGCAGCGCTGTCAGCGTCCAGGCCGCTCCCACACCCTGCACCAGGAGGTTGTGCAGGTAGTGCGTGCCGACGCCCAGGCTCTGGCACTGGACAAGCTTGATCAACAGCTCACTGATGCGGAGCGAGACCTCGTGCGCCGGGGCCGCAATCGGGCTGGCAGGGGCCCCCGGCGGGGAGATGCGGCGGCCTATGGCCAGGCAACTGGCCTTGAGGCCCTGCTTGGTTGGTTGTTTCTCCACGAGCCTGCCCGGTTAGCCGAGCTGCTAGATCACTTGCAGGAGATCGATCCAGAACCTGCAGACAACGCCATGAGCCCACGATTTGAACGACGTCCCGAGAAGCGGACGGGGGGCGGCGCCCGTGGGGCTGGCCGTCCTCCCCGCTTCACCGGTCCCAAGCCTGAATGGCGCCGCGATGGAGCTGGTGAAGGCCGTGAGGTGCGTGAGGGAAGAGAAGGCCGTGAGGGACGTGAAGGCCGTGAGGGCCCTAGAGATCGGGATCCCCGGCGAGAGACCGGTGCACGACCCGCTCCCCGGGGTGTATCCCGCTTCCAGCCCCGCCGCGATGGGCCATCCGACCGCCCCAGTAGTCGCGGCGAGCGCCGCCCATTTGAACGGCGTGGTGACAGCGAGCGACCTTCTTTCGACCGTCCGCCTGCTCCCCGTTTTTCCAGCGATCGCTCCGGCTCAGACAGCAAGCCCTACGAGCGGCGACCCGGCGGCCGCTTTGAAGGTCGTCCCCAGGGCCGCCGTCCCGACTCTGGCCGCCCAGATAGCCGTCGTTATGAGGGTGGGGGTCGCTTTGAAGGGGCCGGTCGCCCTGATGGTCGCCCTGTTGGCCGACGTTTTGACACGGGGAGCCGCCCAGCGCCTGGCAGGTTTGCTGGCAAGCCGCTGATCGTCGACGCTGATACCCTTCCCCCCAGCGGTGATGCGGAGCGCCACAGCGTCGATCCCAGCGCCGATTTGATCTGGGGCCGGCATCCAGCCCAGGCGGCACTTGAGAGCGGTCGACCGATTCATCGCGTCTGGTGCACTCCAGAAATGCGCTTCAGCCCCAAGTTTCTGCAGCTGCTGCGAGAAGCCAAGGCATCGGGAGTACTGGTTGAGGAGGTCACCTGGGCGCGCCTGGGTCAGCTCACCGGAGGTGCCGTGCACCAGGGCATCACCCTGCAAACAGCGGCAGCTGAGACCCTTGATCTACAGACCCTGATGGAGGGCTGCGCAACCATTGGTGAGCCGGCCTTGCTGATGGCGGTCGACGGTCTTACTGATCCCCAGAACCTCGGCGCAATTGTGCGTAGTGCCGAAGCCCTGGGTGCCCATGGCCTGGTTTTGCCCCAGCGCCGCAGCGCTGGACTTACGGGCTCGGTGGCCAAGGTTGCAGCAGGTGCTCTTGAGCACTTGCCCGTGGCAAGGGTGGTTAACCTCAACCGCGCCCTCGACACCCTCAAGCAGGAGGGTTATCGGGTAGTGGGTCTGGCAGCCGAGGGCACCGTCAGCCTGGAGGAGGCCGATCTAGGTGGGCCTTTGGTCATAGTCACCGGCTCTGAGGGAGATGGTCTCTCCATGCTCACCCGCCGCAACTGCGATCAGCTGGTGCGCATCCCCCTGCGTGGCGCCACACCAAGCCTTAACGCCTCTGTGGCTACCGCCCTGCTGCTCTACGAGGTGGCACGGCGTGGCTGGATGAAGGGTTTGAGTGGTTCCCAGCCCGCGCCCCGTTTGGTGCGCCCCCAGCTGCCCGCTCCAGCCGCTAGCCCCGAGCCTGAGGAAGAGCCCACAAGCCAGCCGGATAGCTCCCCTGAGCTTCTTCACGAACAAGAGCCTCAGCTGGAGCAAGAGGTAATGCCGGAAATTGAGCCAGAGGATCAGCCAGAGCTATTGGCAGAGCAGCAGATTGCTGCAGCGACTCCGGTCAACCAGGAACAGGTTAACCAGGAACCGCTCAACCAGGAACAGGTCAACCAGGAACCGGTCATTGACCTGGGTATGGAGCCAGCCGCCAAATCTGGTTTCCTTGGGGATATTCAACTGTGACTTCCCCTTCAAGCCACGGTACCGACGCCGGGCAGAATGCACCACAAGCCGCTCCTGCCTCATGAATCCCCTGCTGTGGCCAGTGCGCAGCTGCGCCAATGGTCTGGGCCTGGCCTGGTGGGCACGGGTAGAAACCCACTCTCCCAAAGCTGTTTATTGGTTTGGCCCCTTCGTGCGTCGCGGCACCCTGGAAAGCCATCTGCCGGCTTTCTTGAACGACCTCCGAGCTGAATCTCCGGGTTCTCTGGATCACCAGTTACTGCGCACCCGGCGGGGCGAACCGCTCACCGAGCTCGACTGAGGGCTAGTGGCCGTTGCCGCTGGCTGATAGCGTCCAATCCAACTGGCTACAGGGTTGATGGGGATCGCTGATTCGCGCGAACAGGGGATTGCTCAATGGCGTCAGCAGCTGCGCAATGGTGAGGTTTCAGCCCGTGAACTCACCGATCACCATCTGGCCCGCATCCAGGCGGTTGATCCCACCGTTAACGCCTATCTGGAGATAACTGCCGAGCGGGCCAGGGCAGATGCGGACCACATCGACGCCCGCCTCGCTGCTGGAGAAGATTTGCCACCCCTGGCAGGTATTCCTCTGGCAATCAAGGACAACCTCTGCACTAAGGGGGTCGCTACCACCTGCTCCAGTCGCATGCTGGAGCACTTCGTTCCCCCCTACGAGAGCACTGTTACCGACCGCCTCTGGCAGGCGGGAGCTGTCTTGCTTGGCAAGACAAACCTCGATGAGTTCGCCATGGGCAGCTCCACCGAGACCTCAGCCTTCGGCCCCAGCCGCAACCCTTGGAATCCAGAGAGGGTGCCTGGTGGTAGCTCCGGTGGCAGCGCCGCCGCGGTGGCTGCAGGCGAGTGCATCGCCGCCCTTGGCTCCGATACCGGCGGATCGATTCGCCAGCCCGCCTCCTTCTGCGGGGTGGTGGGATTGAAGCCCACCTATGGCCGCGTCAGCCGCTACGGCCTGGTCGCCTTTGCCAGCTCCCTCGACCAGGTGGGCCCGTTCACCAACTCGGTGGCGGATGCGGCCGAGCTGCTGCAGGTGATCGCCGGTGCCGATCCGCGCGATGCCACCTGCCTGCGGGCCCCCGTGCCCGATTACGTCGCCGCTCTTGACCAACCTGTTGCAGGTTTGAGGGTAGGCATGGTGCGCGAGTGCTTCGAAGCTGAGGGCCTTGATCCCCAGGTGAAGGCTGCGGTGCTGGCCGCTGCCGCCCAGTTGGAGGCCCTGGGCTGCGAGCTGGTGGATGTGAGCTGCCCCCGCTTCAACGACGGCATCGCCACCTACTACGTAATTGCGCCATCGGAGGCCTCTGCAAACCTGGCCCGCTACGACGGTGTCAAATACGGCTACCGGGCCCCGGATGCCACCAGTCTTGCCGAGATGACGGCCCGCAGCCGGGCTGAGGGCTTTGGCGACGAGGTGCAGCGCCGCATCCTGATCGGCACCTACGCCCTCTCGGCCGGATATGTGGACGCCTACTACAAGAAAGCCCAGCAGGTGCGCACCTTGATTCGGCGCGACTTTGACCGGGCCTTTGAGGCAGTGGATGTGCTGCTCACCCCCACCTCGCCCACCACGGCCTTTGGCTTTGGCGCCCACAGCGACGACCCCTTGGCTATGTACCTCGCCGACCTGCTCACCATCCCGGCGAACATGGCTGGCCTGCCTGCCATCAATGTGCCCTGCGGCTTTGATCTCGAGGGCCTGCCGATTGGTCTGCAGCTGATCACGGGGGTACTTGAAGAGCCGCGCTTGCTTCAGGTGGCCCACCACTACGAACTAGCCGCCCAGGTGATGCAGGCTCGCCCAGTGGCCCCATTGGTGCCCTAGGGCCTGGCCCCAGATCTAGTGGTTTTGCGCCGGTCCGGCGCGCAAATGACACTGGATCTTGCGTGGTCGCCTAGCTTGGGTTGGCTTCCGACGCCTTCCGGCTAGACCTGCCCTTGGCCTTCGTTCCGCTCCACAACCACAGCGACTACAGCCTTCTAGATGGGGCTAGCCAGTTGCCGGCGATGGTGGATCGGGCTGTGGAGCTGGGCATGCCAGCCCTTGCACTCACCGATCACGGCGTCATGTATGGCGCCATTGAGCTGCTCAAGCTTTGCGCCAAGGCCGGGATCAAGCCGATCATCGGCAATGAGATGTATGTCATCAATGGCTCCATTGATGACCCTCAGCAGAAAAAGGAGCGCCGCTACCACTTGGTGGTGCTGGCCAAAAATGCGGTTGGCTATCGCAACTTGGTCAAGCTAACCAGCATCAGCCACCTACGCGGCATGCGCGGGCGGGGCATCTTTGCCCGTGCCTGTATCGACAAGCAATTGTTGAGCCAGTACAGCGAAGGCTTGATCGTGGCAACTGCCTGCTTGGGAGGCGAAATTCCCCAAGCGATTCTGCATGGCCGGCCCGATGCGGCGCGGGAGGTTGCCAGCTGGTATCAACGCACATTTGGCGACGACTTCTACCTGGAAATCCAGGATCATGGCGGCATCGAAGACCGCATCGTCAACACCGGGATTGCCAGCATCGGTGCCGAGCTAGGTATTGAGCTGATCGCCACCAATGATGCCCATTACCTAAGTGCCAACGACGTAGAAGCCCACGACGCGCTGCTTTGCGTACTCACAGGCAAGTTGATCAGCGACGTGAAACGTCTGCGCTACACGGGTACGGAATACATCAAGGGGGAGGCCGAGATGCTCTCCCTGTTCAATGACCACCTTCCTGCCGAGTTGATTGAGCGGGCTGTGGCCAACACAGCCAAGGTGGCTGAAAAGGTGGAGGCCTACGACATCCTCGGCCGCTATCAGATGCCCCGCTTCCCGATCCCGACTGGGCACACAGCGGTGAGCTATCTCACTGAGGTGGCCGAGCAGGGCCTCCGGCAGCGCCTACGCCTGACTGATGACGTTAGCTTCGAGCCCCAATATGGCGATCGCCTCGCCTTTGAGCTTCAGGTAATGGAGCAGATGGGTTTTCCCACCTACTTCCTGGTGGTGTGGGACTACATCCGCTTTGCCCGAGACAACGGCATACCTGTGGGTCCGGGTCGTGGTTCAGCTGCGGGTTCCTTGGTGGCCTACGCCCTGGGGATCACCAACATTGACCCAGTTACCAATGGCTTGCTGTTTGAGCGGTTCTTGAACCCTGAGCGCAAGTCGATGCCGGATATTGATACGGATTTCTGTATCGAGCGGCGTGGCGAAGTTATCGACTATGTAACTAAGCGGTATGGCGAAGAGAAGGTGGCCCAGATCATCACCTTCAACCGCATGACTTCAAAAGCGGTGCTAAAGGATGTGGCCCGCGTACTTGATATTCCCTATGGCGACGCGGATCGCTTGGCCAAGTTGATTCCTGTGGTGCGAGGCAAACCTGCCAAGCTCAAGGAAATGATTGGAGCCGAATCACCGGCACCCGAATTTCGTGAGAAATATGAAAAAGATCCAGTGGTACAGCGCTGGGTTGATATGGCAATGCGTATTGAGGGCACAAACAAGACCTTTGGTGTACACGCCGCTGGTGTGGTGATTGCGGCGGAGCCCCTTGATGAATTGGTCCCCCTGCAGCGCAACAACGATGGCCAGGTGATTACTCAATACTTCATGGAAGATGTGGAGTCGATGGGCCTATTGAAAATGGACTTTCTCGGCCTCAAAAACCTCACAATGATCGATAAAACTGTCGATCTTGTGCAGCAATATAGCGGCATTAAGGTTGATCCTGATGATCTGCCTCTTAATGACGCAAGTACCTATGCCCTGCTTGCCCGTGGTGATTTGGAGGGCATCTTCCAGCTTGAATCCAGTGGCATGCGTCAGATTGTGCGCGATCTCAAGCCTTCATCGCTTGAGGACATCTCTTCTATTTTGGCCCTATACCGGCCCGGTCCGCTTGATGCAGGTCTGATCCCTAAATTCATTAATCGCAAGCACGGTAGGGAGGTAATTGATGTAGCCCACGAGAAGCTTGAGCCGATCCTTAAGGAGACTTATGGGATCATGGTTTACCAAGAGCAGATCATGAAGATCGCTCAGGAATTAGCTGGCTACTCCCTTGGCGAAGCAGACCTGCTGCGGCGGGCTATGGGCAAGAAGAAAAAGAGTGAGATGGAGAAACACCAGGGACTTTTTGTTAGTGGCGCCACAGAACGTGGCGTCGAACCGCGAATAGCGGAGGCGCTCTTTGAGCAGATGGTTTTATTTGCTGAATACTGTTTCAACAAGAGCCATTCCACCGCCTACGGCGCGGTGACCTATCAAACGGCGTACCTAAAGGCCCACTACCCAGTTGCCTACATGGCGGCGCTGCTCACAGTCAATGCCGGAGACTCGGCCAAGGTGCAGCGATATATCGCCAACTGCAATGCAATGGGTATCGAGGTGATGCCACCTGATGTAAATGCATCTGGCATCGATTTCACACCCGTTGGAGATCGAATTCTCTTTGGTCTTTCGGCCGTTCGCAATCTGGGTGATGGGGCGATTCGACAGTTGATTGAGGCCCGCGCTGGCGATGGTTGCTTCAACTCCCTAGCTGAGCTATGCGATCGCATTCCTGGTCAGCAGCTCAACCGCCGCGCCTTGGAGGCCCTGATCCATTCAGGAGCACTTGATGCCCTCGAGCCTCTTGGCAATCGCGCCCAATTGATGGCGGATCTGGATCTGGTAATCGACTGGGCCAGCTCCCGTGCCAAGGATCGGGCCAGCGGTCAGGGCAACCTCTTTGATTTGTTCGGCGCCACCGCCCCAGCCGACTCTGCTGGGGGTTCCCATGCCACCGGCCTGGGCGATATCAGCACTGCCCCCAAGGCGGCTCCGGTGCGCGATTATCCCCCAACCGAAAAACTCCGCTTGGAAAAGGAGTTGGTGGGCTTCTACTTATCAGACCACCCCCTGAAGCAGCTGGCCCAGCAGGTGAAGTTGCTATCGCCGGTCGCTCTGGGCAATCTCGACGAGATGGCCGACAAGGCCAAGGTGAGCGCAATTGTGATGGTGCCTGAGCTGCGCCAGGTGAACACCCGCAAGGGCGACCGGATGGCCGTGCTTCAGCTTGAGGACCTAACCGGCAGCTGTGAGGCGGTCGTGTTTCCTAAAAGCTATGCCCGTTTAGCCGACCACCTAATGGTGGATGCGCGCTTGCTGGTGTGGGCCTCGGTAGATCGCCGCGATGATCGGGTCCAATTAATTGTCGAAGACTGCCGCTCCATTGACGATCTGCAGTTGTTGATGGTCGATTTGCCTGCCGATCAGGCCGCCGACATAGCCATTCAGCACCGCCTGCGCGAGTGCCTACATCGCCACAAGCCACCCCAGGACGAGGCTGGCCTGCGAGTCCCTGTCGTTGCCCTGGTTCGTCAGGCTGGCCAGACCCGCTTTGTGCGGCTTGGCCCACAATTTTGCGTAGGCGATGCTGCGGCAGCCCTGATCACCCTCAACTCAGCTGAATTCAAGGCCAGGATCAGTTCACCGTTGATAGCGGCCTGATCGCAAGCTGCCTTCGCGCTCTCCGTGAAACTTGTTAAGGGTAGACAAAAGTGGAGGTGCGGACAGTGCAGCCGTCACACCACCGACGACTGCCCCTACTACCACGTCACTTGGATAGTGCGCCCCGCTCGCCACCCGGGTGACTCCACAGCCCATGGCAATTAGTAGAGCAGGCAGCGCCAGTCTTGGGTATAGAAGGAACAGGGTCATGCTGCCTGCAAAAGCAACTGCGGAATGGGAGCTGGGTAATCCCAGACCTTTAGTACTCCAGGGCTGTTCGCTCCAGGCCCTAAACAAGTAAATTTCGAGCCCCGACGGCCGCTCACGGCGGATCAGCAGCTTGAGCAACTCGGCGATTCCGCCGGCCATCATCGGAGCCAGAACTA
>NZ_JAGQDB010000079.1:0-10257 GCF_024346495.1 Cyanobium sp. A1C-AMD
CCAGCTCGGCCAGGTGTTCGCGGCCGATCGCTAGACCCTGGCTTTTCAGGGCCCCATGCAGGCGGTTGAGGCTGAAGCTGCCGCCACCGTTGCCGAGCAGCTGCCGCACCAGCCATTGCAGAGCCAGGGGCTGGCGGATGGCATGGCGCTCGATCACATCCCGCAGCACGGTGCTGTCCACGTAGCTGCCCAGCAGCAGCCGGCGGCTGCGCTCCTCCAGTCCCTGAGCCTCCGGGAAACCCCCGCAGCGCAGGTAGTGCTCCAGCTGGTGAGTGAGCTGCGAGCGCTGGGCGCTGCTCCAGTGCGTGCTCGGCTGCAGCGGCTCCAGGCTTCGGTGGCGGAGGCTCTCGCGGAAGCTGAACGGATACACCACCGCCTCTAGGGCGCGCCCCCGGAGGTTGCTGGCGATCTCGGTGGAGAGCATCTCCGCCGACGAGCCACTCACAACCACGTCGATCGGTTCGCTGTCCATCACCCGCCGCACGAATCCCTCCCAGCCGTGAATGCGTTGGATCTCATCGAGAAACAGGCAGCCCCGCCGCGCTCCCGCTTGCCGCGCCTGGGGCTGGAGCTGGAAATAAGTCTCGAGAAGCTGGTCGAGCAGCTCCGCACCAGGGTTGTGGGCCAGCAGGCGCTCGTCTTCCAGCGACAGCATCGGCAGCCAGCTGCGCTCCTCGCCCGCCTCCACACGCCGGCCCAGCTCCTGCCATAGCAGTGAGGTTTTGCCGCTGCGGCGCATGCCGATCACGGCCAGCGTTTTGCCGGGGATCCTGGGGATCCAGGTGTCGCGCTGGGTCAGCTGGGGTAGCGGCTGCTGCCAGCTGTCCACCAGTTTCTGGCGCAGCAGGGCTTGCAGGTCTGCGGGCAGCTTGTCGTCCATGGCGTCAAGTTAGCGCCTTGGCTTGTTGTTCATGGCGACAAGAAGGTGATCTTCGTTTTGGGCGAGATCGGGGTCTAGGTAGAAATATTGTTGATTTCTGCCCGGCTCCTTGTGGGGGAGTGAGCATCCATGGGCATGAACATCAAAGACCCTGAGGTACATGCCATGGCCCGTGAGCTGGCGGCGCGGCATGGCACCACCGTGACCGATGCCGTGCGTCGTGCGCTTGCGGCCGAACTAGAGAGAAGCCCAGGGCCATCTGCGCTGAAGCTGCAGGATGCCTTCTACGACGATGACGGTCTGCCGGTCTGATGGTGATCGATACCTCTGCTCTGATAGCCATTCTCAAAGCGGAGCCCGAAGCTGCCGAACTCCTTGGCTGCCTGAGTCAGCCATCTCCGAAGTGGATCTCCACCGCCACTCTCTTGGAAGCTCAGATCCTGGTGATCAGTCAGCTCGGTGAGGCAGGGCCTCCTGAGTTGGACTTGCTCTTGGGCCGAGCGGAGATCAAGTCGCTTCCGCTCGACACGTTGCATGTGCACTGGGCCCTCCACGGCTGGCGCCACTTCGGCAAGGGCCGCCACCGGGCTGGCCTCAACCTGGGTGATTGCTTCAGCTACGGCCTAGCCATGGTCCTGGACCTGCCGCTGCTGTTCAAAGGCGATGATTTTGCCCGCACTGATGTGAAAGCTGCCATGTGAAGGCACGCGTGTGAAACCAGTACTCAGCTGGTGGTGCCAGGGTTGTCGCCCAAAAACTCCAGGATCTCGCGATCTTTGAGGTTTTGAGCGGCGCCATTGCAGGGCTCCAGCAGGGGGCGGCCGGCGGCCAGCTCCCGCAGGCAGCCCTGGGTGCGGGCCAGCTCCATTTCCAACACGTCGATGCGCTCCATCAGGTTGCGGATCACATTCGCTTCCGTATCTGGCAGGGCTGAGTGGGCAAGGGGGTCGATCCTCACCCCGCTCTGATGGATCACCCGGCCCGGGATGCCCACCACCGTGCTGTCGGCCGCCACATCGCGCAGCAGCACCGAGCCGGCGCCGATGCGGGTGTTGGCACCCACGGTGATCGCCCCCAGCACCTTGGCGCCGGCGCCCACCACCACGTTCTCCAGCAGGGTGGGGTGGCGCTTGCCATGGGCCTTGCCGGTGCCGCCCAGGGTGACGCCCTGATACAGCAGGCAGCGGTTACTGATCACGGCTGTTTCACCGATCACCACTCCCATGCCGTGGTCGATGAACACGCCATGGCCGATCCGGGCGCCGGGGTGGATTTCAACGCCGGTAGCCAGTCGCCCCAGCTGGCTCAGCAGCCGTGCCAGCAGGGGCAACGGCGGCAGTCGCCGCCCCCAGAGCCAATGGCTGAGACGGTGCAGGGTTAGGGCGTGCAAGCCGGGGTAGCAGAGCAGGATTTCCAGCGTGCCTCGGGCCGCAGGATCTCGTTGCTTGATGATCGCTAAGTCGGCCTGCAGTGCCTTGAGCATGGAGCCAGTTTGACCGAGGGGCCCCCCGTCATGCATGATCTTGGAATCGGCGAAGCCGATAGTTGCGGATGTAGCTCAGTGGTAGAGCATCTCCTTGCCAAGGAGAGGGTCGAGAGTTCGAATCTCTTCATCCGCTTTATTCAGCCTGCCATTTGGTTCATGTAGCCATTGGTTTCAGGTAGCAAGTAGGCCAATTTCTTTGCGCAGTCCGTCGATGGTGGCGGTGCCTAGGTAGCTCTGGGCGCAGTGCACCACCGGCATCCGTATTAGTTGGGCCCTGTTTTGGCGCAGGCTCTGCTCCACCAGAGGCAGGCTGGGGCGGTCGCAGAGCACGTGGCTGGCGGCCCGCAGCAGGGCCAGCAGGCGGCTGCCTGTGTCAGGGTTGGCGGTCATCACTAGCAGCTCGTTGCCGCGCATGCTGTGCAGGATCACCTCGGCGGCCCGCAGGATCCCCGGGCTGATGCTCACCAGGCCCACGCAGCTGCCCTGGCGCAGCTCCTTGAGTAGGTCGAGCTCGTGGCGAAAATCGTTGAGATCAACGGCCACCGCCCGCACGCCGTGCTGCTTGGCAATCTCCTCCACCGGCTGGAGGAAGTAGCGGCTGGTCACCACCGTGCCGTTGTTGGATTCGGTCAGCACCGCCGCCAGCTCCTCCATCGGCACCACCTCCACCGGCACCTCCAGGCTGGGGATGAGCTCCTCGGCGATCAGCATCGAGGCGCCGATGTCCTCGCGGGGGGTGCTGACTAGCACCCGGGCGCCGCAGCGCAGACGCCAGTCGATCTCCCGGGTGAATAAGTCGCGGCTCTGCTGCAGGGTGCAGCCGGCATTGAGCAGGCCATCGACGCTCTGGCGCACCTCACGGTCGATGTCTGGCAGGGGACGGCCCCTGGGGCCCGGCGGCGGCTTGATTTCCCGCGGCTTTTGCTGGTCGCGCACATAGATGCCCGATCCCGCCATCGCTTCAACGACGCCGTCGGTTTCCAGCTGGCGATACACCTTGCTGATCGTGTTGCGGTGCAGGCCGGTTTGCATCGCCAGCTGCCTGGTGCTGGGCAATCGGTGCCCCGGCGGGTAGTGGCGGGCCGCAATGGCGAAGCAGATCTGGTTGTAGAGCTGCGTCGACGCCGGGATGTCGCTTTCCTGCTGGATGTGGAATCGCACGCCGGGGTTGGGCCAATTGGGCTGGTGGCCACCATAAAGAGGCTTGGCCCTGGGGACAATCCCCCTGTTGGCATACGGGCGTGTGCCGGTTGGGCCTGGTGCAAGAGGGCGGCCCTCCGGGAAGTTGTACATCTGTACAACTTCCTGCACACGCGCAAAAACCCAATGCCCGCCCGCCAATGTCAGTCCGCCAATGTCAGCAGCCCAGACCTTCCCTTCAACCGCTCAGCGCTTGAGCGATATGTCGGCGATCGCTATAGAAGCGGTTTAACCCGTGGGTTCTGCAGCGGAACTTGAAGCGACCTTGCTGTTGCCCTTGGGAGCGGCGGCCTTGCGGGGGCTCAGGAACATGATCATGTTGCGCCCTTCCCGCTTGGGGGGCTGCTGGATCTCGGCGTTGTCCTCGAGGTCCTTGGCCATGCGGTAGAGCAGTACTTCAGCCAGGGCGGTGTGCTGGATTTCGCGGCCGCGGAAGATCACGGTGCACTTGACCTTGTCGCCGTCTTTAAGGAAGCGCTGCGCCTGGCCGATTCGCACCTGATAGTCGTGCGAGTCGATCTTGTAGCGCATCTTCACTTCTTTTACTTCCGTCTGGTGCGACTTCTTCTTGGCTTCTTTGGCCTTCTTTTCCTGTTCAAACTTGTATTTGCCGTAGTCCATGATCCGGCACACCGGCGGATCGGCCTTTTCGCTCACCAACACCAGATCGAGCTCGCGGTCCTTGGCAACCTCAAGGGCCTCCTCGCGGGTGATCACCCCCAGTTGACTGCCATCGGCATCCACCACCCGCAGGTTGGGGTAGCTGATGCGGTCGTTGATGTTGGGCAGCTCCCGCACGGGAGCACGGCGGTCAAAACGGGGACGTGGAGGCATTCAGGGGTGTGAAGGATCGCGAAATCGCTAACGCTTCACCCTAGTCCGCGCTCGACCACTTGCAACGCCTGGGCCAACTGCTCCTCGGTGCTGCGCTCTTCCAGCCAGATCGGCGCATGGCGCCGCCGAAACCAGGTGCGTTGCCGTTTGGCGAATTGGCGGGTGCGCTGCTCGCAAAGGGCGATCGCTTCAGTTTCGCTGAGCTCGCCGGCCAGCTGCTGCTTCGCCTCGGCATAGCCGATGGTGTTGAGCAGGGGCAGCCCAGCCCCGTAGCGCTCGATCAGCGCTTCGGTTTCAGCTACCAGCCCCGCAGCAAACAGGCCCTTGGTGCGGCTGGCAATGCGGCCTGTTAGGTCGGTGGGATTTAGGCCCAGCTCCAGCACCCGCCAGGGCGGCGGCGTGGCCCCCTGCTGGCTGGATAGGGGCCGCCCTGTGGCATAAAGCACCTCCAGGGCCCTTTGGGTGCGCACGGCATCGGCGGGGGCGATGCGGGCGGCGGCCGCTGGATCGCCCTGGCGTAGCAGCTGGTGGCAGAGGGGCTGGCCAAGGGCTGCCAGCTGGGCGCGCAGCTGGGGTTGGGGTGGCACCGCTGGGGGCTCCAGCCCCTGGGTGAGGGCCTGTAGGTAGAGGCCGCTGCCGCCAGCCAGCAGGGCCAGGGGCTTGCGGGCAAGTTCGGCGTTGAGCTGGGCCTCGGCGATGGCCCGAAACTCCTGCAGGTTGATCGGCTGGTCGGGATCGCGCAGATCCAGCAGCTCGTGGCGCGCCTGCCCCCGCTGAGCGGCCGTGGGCTTGGCGGTGCCCACGTCCATCTGCCGGTAGAGCTGGCGCGAATCCACGTTCAGCACCGCCAGATCCAGGGCCTGGGCCAGGGCGATTGCCAAGTCTGTTTTGCCGCTGGCCGTGGGGCCCAGCAAGACGATGACGAGGGGTTGGCCTGCGGACTCAGTGGGGCTCATGGGTCCACCTTGCCAGGGGGTGTCAGCCCGGGTTGGCGGTGGTAAATTGCTTATTGCAATAGGGCTTTTGGGCTCGTTTGCGCCTTACTTGCCCCGGGATTTCGCCGTCCTGTGCCGAATTCCTGGGGAAACCTTCCTGCATGAGCGCTGAAAGCCAAGCTTCTACAAAAATTCAGGCCGCCTATGGCGCCGAGCAGATCCAGGTTCTGGAGGGCCTAGAGCCGGTTCGTAAACGGCCGGGCATGTACATCGGCTCCACCGGGCCCCGAGGCCTGCACCATTTGGTGTACGAGGTGGTCGACAACGCAGTGGATGAGGCCCTAGCCGGCCACTGCGACCAGATCCTGGCGGTGCTCAACGACGACGGCTCTTGCGCCGTCACCGACAACGGCCGCGGCATCCCCACCGATATCCACCCGCGCACCGGTAAGAGCGCCCTTGAAACCGTGCTCACGGTGTTGCACGCCGGCGGCAAGTTTGGTTCTGGTGGCTACAAGGTTTCTGGCGGCCTGCACGGCGTTGGTGTGTCGGTGGTCAATGCCCTCTCCGAGTGGGTGGAGGTCACGGTTTACCGCCAAGACCAGGTGCACACCCAGCGCTTTGAGCGCGGCGCCCCGATTGGCATCCTGCAATCAGCCGCTGGTGAGAAGGGCCGCACTGGAACATCGGTGTGCTTCAAGCCCGATATCGAGATTTTCTCGACCGGCATTGAGTTCGACTACCAAACTCTCTCCTCGCGTTTACGCGAGTTGGCCTACCTCAATGGTGGGGTGCGGATTGTCTTCCGTGACGACCGTGCTGCGGCCCGCAATGCCGCTGGCGAAGCTCACGAAGAGATCTATTTCTACGAAGGCGGCATCAAGGAATACGTCGCCTACATGAATAAGGAGAAGGATCCTCTCCACCCCGAAATCATTTACGTCAACCGCGAAAAGGACGGCGTACAGGTGGAAGCGGCACTGCAGTGGTGCGTGGATGCCTACTCAGACAGCATTCTTGGCTTTGCCAACAACATCCGTACTGTCGATGGTGGCACCCATATCGAGGGCCTGAAAACGGTGCTTACCCGCACCCTCAACACCTTTGCCAAAAAGCGCGGGAAGCGCAAGGATGCCGATACCAATCTGGCCGGCGAAAACATCCGCGAGGGCCTCACCGCGGTGCTATCGGTAAAGGTGCCCGACCCGGAATTTGAGGGTCAGACCAAAACTAAGCTCGGTAATACGGAAGTTCGCGGCATTGTTGACACGCTGGTGGGTGAAGCCCTCAGCGAATATCTTGAATTCAATCCCTCGGTGATCGATCTGATCCTCGAGAAGGCTATTCAGGCCTTCAATGCAGCCGAAGCTGCCCGCCGCGCCCGCGAGCTGGTGCGACGCAAGAGCGTGCTCGAGAGCTCCACCCTGCCTGGCAAGTTGGCAGATTGCTCCTCCCGCGACCCGGCCGAGTCTGAGATCTACATCGTGGAGGGGGATTCAGCTGGTGGTTCGGCCAAGCAGGGGCGCGACCGTCGCTTCCAAGCGATCCTGCCATTGCGAGGCAAAATTCTCAATATCGAGAAAACAGACGACGCCAAGATTTATAAAAACACCGAGATTCAGGCGCTGATCACTGGATTAGGTCTGGGGATCAAGGGCGAGGAGTTTGATGAGAAAAATCTGCGCTACCACCGGATCGTGATCATGACCGACGCCGACGTCGACGGCGCCCACATCCGCACCCTGATTCTCACCTTCTTCTTCCGCTACCAGCGGGCCCTAGTTGAGGGTGGCTACATCTACATCGCTTGCCCGCCCCTCTATAAAGTGGAGCGGGGCAAAAACCATACCTACTGCTACAACGAAGACGACCTTAAGACAACGATCGCATCGTTTGGCGAAAAAGCGAATTACACGATCCAGCGTTTCAAGGGCTTGGGCGAAATGATGCCGAAGCAGCTATGGGAAACCACCATGGATCCCACCACTCGCATGATGAAGCGAGTCGAGATTGAAGATGCCCTCGAAGCCGATCGCATCTTCACAATCCTGATGGGCGACAAAGTGGCCCCGCGCCGGGAATTTATCGAGGCCCATAGCGCCACCCTCGATCTAGCCCAGCTCGATATTTGATGGCGGACATCCGCATGATGCAGTCGTCTGCAGCCTGGCGCTGGGCAGCCCTGCTTGGTTTCGCCCTGATCACCCCCGTGGGCTTGCCTGCCGGAGGGGCTGATAGGAGGCCGCTTGAGGTGCGCCGGCGTTGTGCCGGAGATCCCTTGCTATCCACCCAGGCCGTGGCGTTGCGGGCAGCACCGGAGCAGCGCGCCCCTGCCCTGCAGCAGCTGGGACCCGGCGAGCCCATGCGAGTGCTGCGCAGCTGGCGGGGCAGCTCCGGCCAGCGCTGGCTTCAAGTGCAGGCCGCAGATCGCCGCGGCTGGTTGGCTGCTGGTTGAGTGAGTTGCTTGAGGGCACACTCGATATTGGTATCTCATTGAGTTTGTACAGATGTACAAACTCAATGAGAGCCAACAGACCAACGATCCGCCGGTTAGGCGGCTAGGGCAGCTTCGATGGCGCCCTTTAATTCAGCTGAATCGGGCTCCACATTGCTCTTGTAGCGGCCCAACACGGTGCCGTCTTTGCCCACCAGAAACTTCTCGAAGTTCCAGCCCACGGGGCCAGCGGGCTCGCTCTGGATGAGGGTGGCGTAGGGCTCTTCGGCCATCTGCACTTTGTCGAGCAACTCAAAGTTGGCGCCGTAGGTGGTGGAGCAGAACTGCTGGATCTCTGGCAGCGTGCCGGGCTCCTGGGCGCCGAAATCGTTGCAGGGGAAGCCGAGCACGGCCAGGCCCTGGGGGCCGTAGCTCCCCTGGAGGGCCTGCAGGCCTGCGTATTGGCGGGTGAATCCGCAGCGGCTGGCCACGTTCACGATCAGCAGCACCTTGCCGGCCCATTCGCCCAAATTGCGCTCGTCGCCTTTGGCATCGCGCACGGCCACATTGGTCACGGAGATAGCCATTGGTGCGGTTGTCATCAGGTGGCCGGACCATAGCGGGCCGAAGGCAGCCGCGACCCATAAACTCAGCATTGCGGCGTCGCGGGGCCTATGGGCGAAGCCAACGGGATCCAGGTGGCCGAGGTGGTCGCCCAACAGCTGGAAAGCCTGCTTGAGGCAGGTAACTACGACGGCGCCAAGTTGCTGCTCGGCCCCGTGCAGGAGGTGGACGCAGCTGAAGCGATCGGTAGCCTGCCGCGCACCCTGCAGGCCCTGGCCTTTCGGCTTCTGCCCAAGGACGAGGCAATTGAGGTCTACGAATACCTCGATGCGTCAGTGCAGCAGACCCTGCTGGAGCGGCTGCGCTCCGGCGAGGTGCTGGAGCTGGTGGAGGAAATGTCACCCGACGATCGGGTGCGGCTTTTTGATGAGTTGCCCGCCAAGGTGGTGAGGCGCCTGCTGGCCGAACTCAGCCCGGCGGAGCGGCGGGTCACGGCCCAACTACTCGGCTACGAGGCGGAGACGGCGGGCCGGCTGATGACCACCGAATTCGTCGACCTCAAGGAGTTTCACAGCGCCGCCCAGGCCCTGGCGATCGTGCGCCGCCGCGCCCGCGACACAGAAACCATTTATTCCCTTTATGTCACCGATGGCTCGCGCCACCTCACCGGCATCCTGTCGCTGCGGGATCTGGTTACGGCCGACCCCGAGGCCCGCATCGGCGATCTGATGACCCGCGATGTGGTGAGCGTTGGCACCGACACCGACCAGGAGGAGGTGGCGCGCGCTATCCAGCGCTACGACTTCCTGGCCGTGCCGGTGGTGGACCGGGAGCAGCGGTTGGTGGGGATCGTCACCGTGGACGACGTCATCGACGTGATCGAGCAGGAGGCCACCCGCGACCTCTACGCCGCCGGCGCCGTGCAGGCTGGCGATGAAGACGACTACTTCCAGAGCAACCTGTTCACCGTGGCGCGGCGCCGGGTGGTGTGGCTGCTGGTGCTGCTGGTGGCCAACAGCGGCACCTCGGCGGTGATCGCCTCCCAGGAGTTGGTGCTCAAGCAGGTGGTGGTGCTCGCCGCCTTTATTCCGCTGCTGATCGGCACCGGCGGCAATGTGGGAGCCCAAAGCTCCACTGTGGTGATTCGGGGCCTGAGCACCCAGCGCATTCAGGCGATGGGCGCCTGGCGGGCGATCTGGCGTGAATCTGTGGCCGGCGCCCTGCTGGGCTTGTTGATGGTGCTGGCGGTGGTGCCGTGGGCCGCCTACGTGGCAGGCAGCTGGTTAGTGGCTATGGCCGCCGGCCTGAGCCTGGTGGCGATCACCACCCTCGCTGCAACGGCCGGCGCGGCCCTGCCGCTGCTGTTTGACCGTCTGGGCCTGGATCCGGCCTTGATGTCCGCGCCTTTTATTGCCACCGCTACAGACGTCGCTGGGGTGTTTATCTACCTGCAAACCGCCTCTTGGCTGCTGCAACGCGCCGCGCCTGGCTAGGTCGCTGCTGGGAGTGGCTTAAGTCGCAGTAGCAGTTTTGGGGTTTCTGAGAGGAGTTAACACTTCTTCAGGTTAGGCTTTACACATCTTCAAAGCCCCAACGCCGTGGTCGTCGCCATCGCTACTGCACCCACCGCAGCTGCTCCCGACAAGGCTGCCCGCTCCATGCCCGCGGCCGACGGCGACCTGGTGCGTAGCTACCTTCGGGACATCGGGCGAGTGCCGCTGCTGTCCCATGAGCAGGAGATCACGCTGGGTCGCCAGGTGCAGGAGCTGGTGGGTTTAGAGGAGCTGGAGCTGGAGCTGGAGGTGCGACTGGGCAACAAGCCAAGCCAGGCGGAGTTGGCCCAGGCTGCTGGTCTGAGCGCGCCATTGCTTAAGAAGCGCTTGCAGGCGGGCCGGCGTGCCAAGGAGCGGATGGTGGCTGCGAA
>NZ_JAGQDB010000008.1:0-49717 GCF_024346495.1 Cyanobium sp. A1C-AMD
CACCACCCACACCGCAAGTGCTAATTGCAGGGCCAATGCAAAGGGGGTTTCGGCGCTGGTGCCGAGCACCCCATGGCCGGCGTGGCCCCCGGCATGACCGGCGGCATGGGGGGAGTTGAGCACCTGGGGCCAGATCTCGGTGCCTAGCAACCACCAAAAAAGCAGCGTCGCCACCGCTAGAGCCAGCACCACCAGGGTGAAACGCCCGGCGATCCGGTCGACTAGGGCCTGAATGGGCGCCTTACGCGCCTGGGCCCGCTCCACCAGATGGATGATCCGGGCAATGGCGCTATCGGCCCCACGGCGACTCACCTCCAGCACCAGGGGCGCCTCCAAATTGAGGCTGCCGGCGGCGAGCTCGCTGCCGGCAGCGGCCTGCAGGGGAAGCGGTTCGCCGGTAAGGCCTGAAACATCCACCGCCGAGCAGCCCTCCAGCACCACGCCATCAACTGGCACCCGGTCGCCGGGCAGCAACCGAACGCGGTCACCGGGGCGCAGGCCGCCAACCCGCACCGGACGCGGAGGCCCATCACCAAGCAGCAGCAGAGCGGTGTCAGGTTGGAGCTCAGCGAGCTGCTCGAGGGCACGGCCGGTGCGAAAGCGGGCCCGTTCCTCCAAGAAGCGGCCCAGCAGCACAAAGCCAAGCAGCATCACCGGCTCATTGAAAAAGCAAGGCCAGCGTGTGTGGGGCCAAAGGAAGGCCACCAAGCTGGCCCCGTAGGCACTGAACACCCCCAGCCCCACCAGGGTGTCCATGCTGGGCAAGCCGGCCAGAGCTCCCTGGATTCCCCGCACCAAACTCGGCCGCCCGGGCCCTGCCAAGGCTGCAGTGGCCACCAAGGCGTGGATCCAGAGGGCACCTAGCCCCGCCCCTGGCAGATGGCCGAGCACGGACACCAGCAGCAGCACTAGGGCCACAACCAGCTGGCGCCACTGTTGCCACCAGCTGCGCGCCCGCAAACGCTCCCGACGACTCGACAACTCGACTTCACTGGAGCGCAGTCGCGCCTGGAAACCCAGCTCTGCCAAGGCCTCAAGCAGGTTTCCTTGATCCGCTTCCGCAGAGGCGAGATCGACCCAGGCAGTGCGGGTTAAGAGGTTGACGCTGGCCTGGCGCACCCCGGGCTGATCCAGCAGGCGCTGCTCCACGGCCCGCACACAGCCGCCGCACTTCATCCCCTCGATCTCCAGCAGGAGGGGCTCCAGCAGAGGCGGCTCCTGGAGCGAGTGCAAGGCCAAGCAGGCATAGGAGTCGGCTCAGGCTAGGGACATCCGCCAGGATGGGCCCACGAAGTCCGCAGCCCCAGCCCGTGCCCCGCAGTCAGCGCAACGACAACTTCATCGATAAGAGCTTCACGGTGATGGCCGACTTGATCCTCAAGGTGCTGCCCACCAACCGGCGCGCCAAGGAGGCCTTCGCCTACTACCGCGACGGCATGAGCGCCCAGGCCGACGGCGAATACGCAGAAGCCCTTGAGAACTACGAGGAGGCGCTAACCCTCGAGGACGACCCCAACGACAAGGCTTTCATCCTCTACAACATGGCGTTGGTGTTTGCCTCAAACGGTGACCACGCCAAAGCTCTTGACTTCTACGGCCAGGCCCTGGATCTCAACAGCAAGATGCCCCAGGCCCTTAACAACATGGCTGTGATTCACCACCACTTGGGCTCGATCGCCGAAGAGAGCGGCGATGCCGATGAAGCTGACCGCTGTTTCGATCAGGCAGCCGACTTCTGGGGCAAGGCGATCCGGCTGGCACCAAACAACTACATCGAAGCCCAGAACTGGCTAAAAACCAGTGGCCGCGGCAGCGTCGACGTGTATTTCTGAGCCGGATCAACCCCGGTCGTCGGCCGGATTCACCCCCAGGGCGGCTACCAGCGCCTCGGCTACACCCCCGGCTTCCAGCAGCTGCAAACCAAACCCAGCGGCCGCCTTGGCCAGGCCCGTGCCCTTAGGCACCACCGCCCTGGTGAAGCCCAGCCGGGCCGCCTCCTGCAGCCGCAGCTCCAGCTGCCCCACGGGCCGCAGCTGGCCGCCCAGGCCCAGCTCCCCCACCAGCACCGTGCCGGGCGGCAGGGTGAGGTCGCGGTAGCTGGCCACCACCGCCGCGGCCACACCGAGATCCGCCGCGGGCTCCTCCACCTCCAGCCCACCGGCCACCGCCAGGTAGCAGTCAAAGCGCGACAGGGGCAGGCCCAGGTGCTTTTCGAGCACGGCCAAGATCTGGTGCAAGCGATTAACGGCGATGCCGGTGGCGCTGCGCCGCGGGCTGGCGTAACTGGTGGTGCTCACCAGGGCCTGCATTTCCACTACCAGGGGTCTGGTGCCCTCGCAGGCCACGATCGTGGCGGTGCCGGCGCTGGGTTCATCGCCGCCGAGAAATAGCTCGCTGGGGTTGGTCACCTCGGCCAGGCCCCGATCACGCATCTCGAAAACGCCCAGCTCATGGGTGGCGCCGAAGCGGTTTTTCACCGCCCGCAGCAGCCGGTGGCTGGCAAAGCGGTCGCCCTCGAAGGTGAGCACCGCTTCCACCAGGTGCTCGAGCACCTTCGGGCCCGCCAAGGCGCCCTCCTTGGTCACGTGGCCCACCAGCAGCAGGGCGGTGTCCTGGCGCTTGGCGATGCGGGCCAAGGCGGCGGCACATTCCCGCACCTGGGACACCGAGCCAGGGGCGCTGCCCAGTTCGGCGTCATGGAGGGCCTGAATGGAGTCAATGATCGCCACCGCTGGCCGCAACGCCTCCAGCTCCTGCAGCACCAGCTCCAGATCGGTTTCGGCGAGCAGCTGAAAATCAGCCCCAGCTTTGGATTCGCCAGCTTCTGGTTGAGCAGGAGACGCCTCGGCCAGGCGACGCCAGCGCAGCTTCACCTGCTGGGCCGACTCCTCCGCACTCACGTAGAGCACCGACGCCCGACCCGCCATGGCGCGGGCGCTCTGCAGCAGCAGGGTGCTCTTACCAATCCCCGGGTCGCCGCCCACCAGCACCAGGGAGCCGGGCACCAGGCCACCGCCCAGCACCCGATCGAATTCGCCGTAGCCGCTGCTAAGCCGCTGCAAGGCCCGCTCGCCCACCGCTTGGATCGGCTCGGAGCGTCGCGGCTGGCCGGCGACAACGGCTTCAGCGGCAGCAGCCTCGGCCACCGGCCGCCGGCGCCGACTGTCGGCCGCCGGAGCAGCTTTTTGCTCCACCAATGTGTTCCAGCTACCGCAGCTGGCGCACTTGCCAAAAAACTGGCGGGCCTGGGCTCCGCAGCTAGTGCATACAAAAAAAGTGCTGGGCTTGGCCACGAACTAAGGGCGGAGGAGAGAGGGCTGTATGAAGAAAGGTGGCATTGAATAAATTTCGCCCCCTCCCGCCTTTTCAGTGGGGGCTATCTGATGTAGCAGCCCGGCTGCAGTGATGACGGCATCCGCCCCAACCACCACCCTCGGGAACAATCACGGCAAGGAAATAATCCTTGTCGTCGACGACGAAGCCAGCATCCGGCGGATCCTGGAGACCCGGCTATCGATGATCGGTTATCAGGTGATCACGGCCTGCGACGGCATCGAGGCCCTGGAATTGTTCAAGACCACTCAGCCTGACCTGGTGGTGCTGGACGTGATGATGCCGAAGCTCGATGGCTATGGCGTCTGCCAGGAGCTGCGCAAGGAATCGGATGTGCCGATCGTCATGCTCACCGCCCTAGGCGATGTGGCAGATCGCATCACCGGCCTCGAGCTCGGCGCCGACGACTACGTGGTGAAACCATTCAGCCCCAAGGAGCTGGAAGCCCGCATCCGCTGCGTGCTGCGCCGGGTGGAGAAGGAGTCCATCGCCGGTTCTCCCAATTCCGGAGTGATCACGGTGGGCGAACTGCGCATCGACACCAACAAGCGTCAGGTGTATCGAGGTGATGAGCGCATCCGCCTAACCGGCATGGAGTTCAGCCTGCTGGAGCTGCTGGTGAGCCGCAGCGGCGAACCCTTCAGCCGGGGTGAAATTCTCAAGGATGTGTGGGGCTACACCCCGGAGCGTCACGTAGATACCCGGGTGGTGGATGTCCACATTTCCCGTCTGCGCTCCAAACTGGAGGATGATCCGGCCAACCCCGAGTTGATCCTCACAGCTCGCGGAACCGGTTATTTGTTCCAACGCATCGTTGACGCCGTTGCCTCCGAAGGGACCTGAAAAGCGCGCCAAGCCCAGCCGGGCCATCCGCCGGCTGGTGATCTGGTATCGCCGCAACGCGGCGGTAACCAGCCTGGTGGATAGCGCCACTTCTGCCGCCAGCTCCGCCGCCAACACTGCTGGCAATGTGGCTGGCACCGCCACCAGCGTGGCCGGCAACATGGCCAACACGGTGCTGCAGCCGCTGGTGTTCGACCCCCTACGCCGCCTGCAACGGGGCCTGGGCGGACCGGGCGAAGACACTCCGATCAACGACTCCGACCGCCTCTGGGTAGCGGTGGATGGCATGGGTGGGGACCACGCCCCTGGGCCAATTCTGGAGGGCTGCCTGCGGGCCGTGGAATTGTTGCCCCTGCGTGTGCGTTTCGTGGCCGAAACGACCCTGCTACAGGCCGCCGTGACCGCCATGAGCCTCCAGGACGAACTCAACGAAGCCGTGGCTCGCGGCCTGATCGAGCTTGTGGCCAGCGGCCCCTCGGTGGGCATGAACGAAGAAGCCACGGTGGTGCGCAAGAAGCGCGACGCCAGCATCAACAAGGCCATGGATCTGGTGAAGCAGGGCGAGGCCACGGCGGTCTATTCCGCTGGCAACTCCGGCGCCGTGATGGCAGCGGCGATATTCCGGCTGGGCAGACTTAAGAGCATCGATCGCCCAGCCATCGGCGCCCTATTCCCCACCAAAGACACGGAACAGCAGGTACTGGTGCTCGATGTGGGCGCCAACATGGATTGCAAGCCCGCCTACCTGCACCAGTGGGCACTGCTTGGCCACATTTACAGCCGCGATGTGTTGCAGGTGGCCCAGCCCCGCATCGGCCTGGTGAATATCGGCGAAGAGGAGTGTAAGGGCAACGAGCTCTGCCTGCGCACCTACCCCCTGCTGGCAGAAGAGGAGCGCTTCACCTTCGCCGGCAACTGCGAAGGGCGCGACATCCTCTCGGGTCAGTTCGACGTGGTGGTGTGCGACGGCTTCACCGGCAACGTGCTGTTGAAGTTCCTGGAATCCGTGGGCAGCGTGCTGCTGGATGTGATCAAAGAGGAACTGCCCAGGGGCCGCCGCGGCAAGGTGGGCTCGGCCTTCCTGATCAACAACCTGCGCCGCATTAAAAAACGCCTCGACCATGCCGAACATGGCGGCGCCCTACTGCTCGGGGTTAACGGGGTATGCGTAATCGGCCACGGCAGCAGCAAGGCCCTCTCGGTGCTCAGCGCCCTGCGCCTGGCCCACTCCGCCGCCAGCCACGGTGTGATGGCCAACCTCCACGCCCTCAGCGAAGCGGGCAGCCCCGAAGCGCCAGTCGCCTGTGATTGACTGAGCCAACTGTGGGCCTTTCCCGGTGTCGCTCGGCGGAGTCAACACACTAGAGCTAAAAGCAACGGGCCTGCTGGGCATGGCCTTAGTTGGATGTGGCAGCGCAGTGCCAGCCGCCAGCATCACCAATCAGCAACTCAGCGAGAGGGTTGACACCAATGACGAGTGGATCCGCACCCGCACTGGCATTGGCGCCCGCCGGATCGCTGGCCCCAGCGAATCCCTCACCTGCCTAGCGAGCCGCGCCGCCCAGGCCGCCCTCAACCATGCCGGCTGGAGCCCAGACGATGTCGACCTGATCCTGCTGGCCACCTCAAGCCCCGACGATTTATTCGGCACGGCGCCGCGGGTGCAGGGGGCCTTAGGCGCCAAACGGGCGGTGGCCTTCGATCTCACCGCCGCCTGCAGCGGCTTTCTGTTTGCCCTGATCACCGCCAGCCAATATTTGGGCAGCGGCGCCATGAAGCGGGCTCTGGTGATCGGCGCCGACCAGCTCAGTCGCTGGGTCGACTGGGACGACCGCAGCACCTGCGTGCTGTTTGGCGATGGTGCCGGCGCCGTGGCGGTGGAGGCTTGCGGAGCGCACGACGGCGGCCTACTGGGTTTCCGCATGCGCTCCGACGGCAGCCGCAACGGCTGCCTAACTCTTGCCCAGCTGGATAAACACGCACCCCTGCTCGGGGAGCTCACGGCCCAGCGGGGCGGCTTTGCCCCGATCCAGATGAACGGCCAAGAGGTCTACAAATTTGCGGTGCGAGAGGTGCCGGCAATCCTCAGCGAGTTGCTGGAAGCCACCGGCACCGCCCCCGAGCAACTCGACTGGCTGCTGCTGCACCAGGCCAACCAGCGCATCCTCGACGCCGTTGCCGACCGCTTCGCCATAGACCACTGCCAGGTGCTGAGCAACCTGGCCCTCTACGGCAACACCTCGGCCGCCACGATTCCATTGATGCTCGATGAAGCCGTCAAGGACGGCCGGGTGCAGCCTGGCCATCTGCTGGCCAGCAGCGGCTTCGGCGCCGGCCTTAGCTGGGGTGCAGCGCTGCTGCGCTGGCAGGGCCCCACCGACTGAGACCTAATCTCCTGCCGACTTAGTTAGACGGTAAAGGTATGGGCATTGCCTGGGTGTTTCCTGGCCAGGGCTCGCAGAAAGTGGGCATGGCAGAACCGGTGCTGCAGCTGCCTGGCGCCCGGGAGCGTTTCGAGCAAGCCTCAGCCCTGCTGGGCCGTGACCTGCTGGCGATCTGCTCAGGCACGGGGGGTGGCGGCGACCTAAGCGATCTCAACGACACCCGCAACACCCAACCGGCCCTATTTGTGATTGAAAGCCTGCTGGCAGAAGCCCTGCAGGCCCAGGGACGGGTGCCCCAACTAGTAGCTGGCCACAGCCTGGGCGAGCTGGTCGCCTTGCATGTGGCGGGGGTGTTCGACTTCGCCACCGGTCTGCAGCTGATGAAAAGCCGCAGCACCTTGATGGCCGCTGCCGGCGGCGGCGCCATGACGGCGGTGATGGGCTTCGAGCGCAGCGAGCTGGATGACCTGGTGGCAGCCACCGAAGGGGTGGTTGTTGCCAACGACAACAGCGACGCCCAGGTGGTGCTCTCCGGAAGCGCCGAGGCGGTGGCAGCCGTCAGCAGCAGCTTGAAGTGCAAACGGGCGATTCCCCTGGCCGTTAGCGGTGCCTTCCACTCCCCCTTCATGGCGGCAGCAGCCACCGCCTTTGCCACCGAGCTGGAATCGGTGGCCTTCGCCGATGCGGCGATCCCCGTACTCAGCAATACCGATCCCAGCCCCGAAACCAACGCAGCCGCGCTCAAGGCCCGCCTTGTGCGTCAGATGACCACTGGCGTGCGCTGGCGCGAAACCATGGCTCAGTTCGGGTCTCTGGGCATCGATATCGCCGTGGAGATTGGACCTGGAGCCGTGCTCAGCGGCCTAATCAAACGCAGCTGCCCGGGCATCCAAACCGCCCAGATCAGCAGCGCCGCCGACCTGGCGCTATGAGCCAATCAAGCCAGCCGCCGGCCCTGATCCGCACACCGCGGCCGAGCCTCACCTACCGGCTGATCAGCTATCTGCTGGTATTTCCGATTTACCGGTTGTTGTTTCGCGGCCGCACCGCTGGCAATGGCAACGTGCCCAGGAAAGGGGCTTTGGTGGTGGTGGCAAACCACGGCTCCCACCTTGATCCCCCCCTCCTGGGCCACGCCCTTGGCCGGCCAGTGGCCTTCATGGCCAAGGCCGAGCTGTTCAGGGTGCCGATACTTGGCGCCATCATCCGGGCCTGCGGCGCCTACCCGGTGTCCCGAGGTGCCAGCGACCGCGAGGCCATCCGCACCGCCACCAACCGCCTGCTCGAGGGTTGGGCCACCGGCGTATTCATCGACGGCACCCGCCAGAGCAATGGCCGGGTGAATGATCCCCAGGCTGGCGCCGCCCTGCTGGCGGCCCGAGCCGGCGTGCCCCTGCTGCCGGTGGCGATCATCAACAGCCACCGTGCCCTGGGGCCTGGGCAAGCGGGGGCACGGCTACTGCCCATTCACATCCGGATTGGCACGCCAATTGCACCACCCGCCTCACGGCGGAGAGCCGACCTCGACGTCGCCACGGCCGCCTGTCAGGCCCAGATCAATGCTCTGCTCGACCAGGGTTTGATCAATGGCCGCCAGCTGGGCCCAGCTGGCCAGGCAGGCGAGCTGCCGCCCAGTCCTTGAGGTCTCGGCCACTCAGCACCCACAAGGCAGCCCGGAGTCCATCGCCCCACACCTTGCGCCGCCCCTCCGGCTGACAGCTATCACCACACGAAACTGGCACCGGAGTGAGGTGGATGCCGCGGCTGCCGGCCACGATCCTTCCCACCAGCAGAGCCCGGTCCATGTGGTCACTGCTGGTGACTAGCAGGGCGTGGCGGATGCGGGCTTGGCGCAGATCGTCCACCAGGGAGGTGAAATTGGAAAGGGTGTCGCGAGCTCGGTAGTCGAGCTGCACCTGGTGGGATGGCAAGCCCTGGCGTTGCTCAAACAACCAGTGGGCATATTCAGGATTACTGCCGCCACTGACCACCACCGGCAACCCCCGGCGGGCCGCCAAAGCCGCCGCCTCCCGCTCCCGCGCCAGATCGCCGCCCAGCACCAGGATCATCTGGGCTGGCGGGGGCGCCGGCCACCACCAACCGCGCGACAGCCAAAGAAAACCACCAGCCAGCAGCAGCGCCACCAGCCCCCAGGGGCTGGGGCGAGGCCGGCGAGAGCGCCGCTTGCGGGAGCGCCCCTGAACACGGCGAAGGGGAGGGCGCTGCAGCCGATCGGGTTGGGAAACCATCAGAGCCCCGCAACCGGCGAAGTGGGGTAGGAGGGCAACACGGGCTGCCAGGGGGCTGCCAGGCCCTTATCTGCCGCCTGCACGCTTAGCTCAAGCAACTGCTCAACGTCGTTGGGCAGCAGGGCCGCGGCGGACAGCTGGGGACCCGGAGGCAAGGGCGTATCTGGGGCAAACAGCCGGGGCGCCTGCAACTCGATGATGGCGCGATCTGGGCCAGCAGGGGCATAAAGCCCAGCCACCACACCGCGGCGCGGCAGCTCCTGCACCAACCAGGTTGGCTCGCCAATCCCCAGCCGATGGGCCACCAGCAAAAAGCTGCTCACCCCGTCGAGGGGCAACTGCAACTGCTGGGCCAAGGTGCGGGCCAGCACCACCGTGAGCCGGGTGCCGGTGAACCCGCCTGGACCAGTGGCTACCGCCAGGCGGCTGAGCTGGGGCCACCGCTCAGCGGGCAATAGCTGTTCAATGCAGCTGAACAGCTGATTGGAGAGCTCGCGGCCGAGGGGAAAGGCGCGCACCACAGTAGTGCTGCCCGCCAGAGCGCTTGGCCCGTCAAGCCAGCGAACTCCTACACCGAGCACCTCACTGGAGCTGTGCAAGGCCAAAACGGCAGCCATCAGCTTGTCCTCATCGCGGCAGGGCTGCACCTGGGCAGAGACGCTGCCAGCGGCCCGCATCCCGCTGAAAACTGCCGCAGGCGCGCACGTCCCACTCCACTCCCACCCCACCTGCGGGAAGATCCTGCACCTGCACGTGAATGCGTGGCTCGGTCGGGCTGAGATCGGGCTCCAGGCAGAGGTGGGGTGCACCGTGCTGACGCTCCACCGCGTGGTAGGCCTGACAGCGGTCGACCCAGTGGCAATCCACGCAGATGCACATGCTGCCCAGGCTGAGCCAGGAGCCCATTGTGACGGCTCACCGCCCCGCTGGCGAGGTGGCAGAAGAGCTGTGGCAGCGCCTGCTGGCCGAGCCCTGGCCCCTTCCCCGAGAAGCCCTGCCGCCTGGCACGGCCCTGGTGGGCGGCGCCGTGCGCGATGGCCTGCTGGGGAGCCTCGAGCGCCAGCCAGACCTGGACGTAGTGGTACCTGGAGATGCCCTAGCCCTGACCCGGCAGCTGGCCAGGGACCATGGCGGCACCTGCGTGGTGCTGGATGCGGAGCGCAGCATCGCCCGGCTGGTGCTGGGGGGCTGGAGCCTCGACCTGGCCCGCCAGGAAGGTTCAAGCCTGGAGGCGGACCTGAGGCGCCGGGACTACACGATCAACGCCATCGCCCTGCCCCTGCCCGCCGCCGGCGCCGCCCCGGCAGTCCTGGTGGACCCCACCGGCGGTCTCAGCCACCTGGGCAGCCGCCAGCTGGTGGCGGTGAGCGAAGCAAATCTGCTCGCCGACCCCCTGCGCCTGCTGCGAGGCATCCGCCTGGCCTGCTGCCTGAACTTTGAACTAGACCCCACCAGCCGCCGCTGGATTGAATCCCATGCCAACCAGCTCGCCCAGGTAGCCGGCGAACGGGTGCTGGCGGAGTTGGAGAAATTGGCCAGCGCTGCCTACGGAGAAACGGGCCTGGCCCTGGCCCTGGAATGCGGCCTCCTAGAAAGTTGGGGCGCCGATGCCACTCCCACCGGTGCCACTCCCACGGATGCCACTGCAACGGGTGCAGCCGCCCTGAGCGCACTGGGCCTGGATCAAGCCCAGGATCGGGGCCTGGAAGCCGAAGAAATCTCTTGGGCCCTGCCTCTTGCGCGCCTAGCTGCCCTGCTGTCACCTGAAGCCCTGGCCGGCCTGCGCAGCAGCCGCAGGCTGCAGCAACGCTGCCGGGCCCTGCGCCACTGGCGCCAGGAGCTGGGCTTGGCGGGTGGCTGGGATGGGCTGCCGGAGGCTGGACGCCTGGCCCTATGCAGCGAATTGGAGGCCGATCTGCCCGCCCTGCTGCTGCTGCTCCCCCAGTCGGCGGCGGGCCTGCTGGAGCGCTGGCGCCTGCCAAGCGACCCCCTGTTCCATCCAGCGCCGCCCCTAGATGGCCTCAGCCTGCAGCAGGAGCTGGCTATTCCCCCAGGGCGCCTGCTGGGGCGCCTGCTCGCATACCTAACCCTCGAGCGAGCATTCGGGCGCCTGGTTGCAGGGCCTGAGGCCCATGCTGATGCCCGCGCAGAAGTGCTGGCTGCGGCACAAAGCTGGTGGCAGCAACACGCACGGGAAGGAGGCGCGGTGGGAGGTATGGGCCCGCGGCGTGATTAACTTTCTGATGTAAAGGCGCTTCGAGAGGTTTCTCCTCGCCTGCAGAAAGTTTTTCTTCCCCCTTCCCCATGAGCATTCGCCTCTACGTCGGCAACCTGCCGCAGACCTTTGATGCCAAGGAGCTCGAGGCTCTGTTCAGTGCCGTGGGTGAAGGAGTGCGTTTCAAGGCCGTCAACGACCGCGACACCGGCGCTTGCCGCGGCTTCGGCTTTGCCAATGTCGAAGATCAAAAGACTGCCGAAACGGTGATCGAGCAGCTCAACGGCAAGGATTTCGGCGGCAATGCCATGCGCATCGAAATCTCTGAGCGCAAGGACAGCCGCAGCCCTGCTCCCGGCGAGCGTCGCCCCGGCGGCGCGGCTCCCACCGCTGCCCGCAAGGCCGTCAATAAGGTTGTGCACGCCGACAACGTCGACAGCGAAGCTCCCGATCCCCGCTGGGCCGGCGAACTGGCCAAGCTCAAGGACCTGCTGGCTAATCAGAAGGCTGCGGTCTGAGCCAAGCACTTACTGATACGGATCCGATCTCCAGCAACTGGAATTGGCAGGGACATAGGATCCACATGCTTGCAGCAGGGTCTCCCAGCAGCACCGACCGGTTTGTGCTCATCCATGGCTTTGGGGCGTCTGTGGGCCATTGGCGCCACAACCTGCCGGCCCTCGCTCCCCATGCCCGGGTGCTCGCACTCGACCTACTGGGCTTTGGCGCCAGCGATAAGCCAGTTTCCCGATTATCTCAAGAGCCGCCAAGGCAGGGCGCTGTTCAGTACTGCTTCGACCTCTGGGGCCGCCAGGTAGCCGACGCGGTGAGGCAATTGCTTCTGGCTGAACCTGGCAGCGGCCCAGCCCAGCCCCGCGTGCACCTGGTGGGCAACTCGATCGGCGCGATGGTGGCCCTCACCGCCGCCAGGCTGCTACTGGCAGAGGGTTTCCCACCCTTTCAGGTGATCCTGATCGACTGCGCCCAGCGCACCCTCGACGACAAACGGGCGGCCAAGCTGCCGGGCTGGGAACGGGCCAGTCGCCCTCTGGTGAAGCAGCTGGTGCGGCAGCGCTGGGTGATCGCACCCCTGTTTCGCCTACTGGCTCAGCCGGCCTTCATTCGCAGCGTGCTGGCGCGGGCCTACCCGAGTGGTGCCCACATCGACGACGAGCTGGTAGCCCTGCTGCACCGGCCCAGCACAGATCCAGGTGCCACGGAAAGTTTTCGCGGCTTCGTCAACCTGTTTAACGACCACCTAGCCCCCGAGCTGCTGGCCGACCTAAGCGCCGCCACGCCAGCGCTGCCGGTGCGCATGATCTGGGGGGAAGCAGATCCCTGGGAGGATCCAGCCGAAGCACGCCTCTGGGCAGAGCAGTACTCCTGTATTCAGGATCTACGCGTGCTGCCGCGGCTTGGGCACTGCCCCCACGACGAAGCACCTGAGCTGGTGAATTCAATCCTGCTGGAGTGGATTGAAGGCGGCGCTACTTAGCGCACTTGAGCGACCAGATAGGAAAAAGGTAGATCGAATAGCTTGCCAGCCCTAGGCACAAAGGCTCGCTTGTTAAAAACGTCGTAGTGGTGCTCCTCAATTACATCAAGAATACCCCTATATAGCCGCAGCGATGCCCATACGGGCCATCGAGCGTCGGGAGCAAGCCAGCGCACTCCTGCCTCTGAGCGGGCAAACCACATTCGAGCTCTCTCTAGCTGAAATCGCATCAGGGCACGCCAATTGTCGTTAATAGTGCCCGCAAGCAATTCGGCTTCGCTATAGCCAAATCTCTCCAGATCTTCCTGGGGAAGGTATATACGCCCTCTAGAACGATCTTCGCCCACGTCGCGAAGAATGTTGGTGAGCTGGTTGGCGATGCCGAGGGCTACAGCTGCGTGGGAGGTGTCCGGCCGATCACTCCAAGGGGCGCTTGTGTAGGCAGGATCCAATCCCATCACCTCCTGAGTCATCAGGCCAACGGTGCCTGCCACCCGATAGCAGTAGAGCTCTAGATCTTCGAAGGTGGGGTAGCGGTGCAGGCGTAGATCCATCCTCTGCCCCTCGATCATGTCTAAGTAAGCCTGCAAGGGCTGGGGGTAACGCTCCATCGTGTCCCGCATAACCAGATCAAGGCCATCGCAAACCTCGCCAGCAAACAGGGCCCTAGTGCGCTCCTCCCAGGCATCTAGGCGATCTGCCAGCTCTGCCACAGGACGGGCTTGGGCCTCCGCACTATCCATCAGCTCATCTGTGCGGCGGCACCACACATAAATCGCCCAAATCGCCCGACGCTTGGCCGGCGGCATCAACAAGGTGCCCAGATAAAAGGTCTTAGCCCACTCGGCCGTCTCCTGCCGGCAGGCCTCATAAGCCTTCTCCAAATTTGGGAGCGAGGACACCACCACGACTAGACCGCCGTACCAATCGCCTGGGCACACTGCTTGCCGCTCAGCACCGCCCCCTCCATTGAGGCCAGGTAGCGCTGCATGGTGTAGCAGCCGGCCAAGAAGAAGTTGGGGATCGGCGAGGCTTGATCGGGCCGCAGTTGCTGGCAGCCAGGCACGGTTTTGTAAACCGACAGCGGTGTTTTGACCACGATCGACTTGCGCAGAGTGGCCTGGTCGTTGCCGGTGAAGTGCATCGGGAATAGGCGCTTGAGCTCCTCCATCGTGGCCGCCACGATGTCCTCGTCAGAGCGACCAATCCAGTCTTTGGCTGGGGCAAAAACCAGCTCGAGCATCGAGCGCTCCGGATCCTCGTATTCCTTACAAGTATTGCTCATGTCTGCATAGACGCTCAGCAGCGGGCTCCGGCTGAACAGAAGGTGGTCAATATCGGTGAGCTTGCGATCAAACCAGAGGTGAATATTGATCACCGGCACCCCATTGAGGCCGTCGAGCTTCTTGAAATAGGGAATCTCCTTCCAAGCCTCAGGCAGCAGCAGCTTGAAGGGATCTACCGGCATGGCACTCACGTAGGCGTCAGCCGTAAGCGTGCGGGGCTCCTGGCCCTTGATGCCACCAATCTGGAAAGCCTTCACCGTGCCATCGGCATTGAGCTCGATCTGGCGCAACGGGGAATTCAGGTGAACTTCCCCGCCACGGGCTTCGACGTAATCGACGATCGGCTGGCACAAGCGCTGCGGTGGGTTGCCATCAAGGAAGGCCATCTTGGAGCCATCACCCTCCTGCAGGAAGCGATTTAGGGCGGTGAGGACCACCGTGCTGGAAATTTCATCGGGATCGATGAAGTTCAGCGCCTTGGCCATGGCGATGAATACCTCGTCATTGACCCGCTCGGGAATGTTGTGCAGCCTCAGCCACTCGGTCCAGGAATACTTATCGCATTCTTCTACATACTGCTGGCCGCGCAAAATTGCCGGCACCAAACCCATGCCGAAGGCAATCTTCTCGGGCCAGGTGAGCAGGTCGTTGTTGCTGAGAATTGCCGCCAAACCATTGAAGGGGGCGGGGATGTCGGGGAAGTCAAAGCGGCTGTAGGTGCCTGGCGTCTCCATTTGGTTGAAAATCATGGAGTGGCTTTTCCACTGCAGACGGTCTTCGATATCCAGCTCCTTAAACAGCTGGCGCATGTTGCGGTAAGCGCCGAAAAAGATGTGCAAGCCGGTCTCATACCAGTCGCCGTCTTCGTCCTGCCAGGCCGCCACCTTGCCGCCCAGCACGTCGCGGGCTTCCACCACCACCGGCGTATGGCCGGCATCACAGAGGTACTTCGCGCACGACAGCCCGGCGAGCCCTGCTCCGGCAATGACGACGCGCATACCAACTTTCAAAAATCCAGATGCAACCTTAAAGGGGGCGACTGACCCCTGCGGCTGGGGGGGGTTTCTAGAGTTGGTGCATCGGGTGCCCGCAATCCCCTCCCCATGGCTGACCCTCGCCTCGCTGACTCACTCCCTGCCGAATCCCGCCCTGCAGAGACCTTGCTGAAGTCCACCACCCGCCACGTGCGGCTGTTCACCGCCCGGGTGGAGGACGGCAACCTGCTGCCTGATCCCAGCCAGCTCACCATGGATGTGGATCCCGATAACGAGTTCCTCTGGGACGCCCCGGTGCTGGCCAAGGTGCAAGACCACTTCCGCGAGCTGGTGGCCGCCCAAGCCGGCGCCGACCTCACCGAATACAACCTGCGCCAGATCGGTTCGGAGCTGGAAGGGCTAATTCGCCAGCTACTCCAGGCCGGCGAGCTTCGCTACAACCCGGATGCCCGGGTGCTCAACTACTCCATGGGCCTGCCCCGCAGCACGGAAAGCCTGTGAGCCGCTCCCGCTACAGCTCAGATCGCTACGCCGGTGAGCGCCCGGATGAGGGTCGTCCCCCCGGAGGGCGGTACGCAGATGATGCCTATGAGCGGGGCGGTCGCCGCAATGAGCCCAGGCGGCCGGCCGGGGGCGGCAATAAAGGCGGTCCTGGTGGCCCTGGTCCTGGTGGCAATGGCCCTGGCGGCACAGGCCCCTTTCAGTTCAACGTGGGCACCCTGGCGATCCTGGCTGGAGTGCTGGTGGTGGGCATCGGCATCGGCACCGCCATCTCCAGTACCACCCAGGGCGACCAGGGCAACATCGCCAGCAGCCAGCAGCTCGACATGGCGGTGCCTGATCCGGAGTTCTGTCGCCAGTGGGGCGCCAGTGCCTTCGTGATGGACGTGGAGCTTTACACCACCATGAACCCCAGCTCCAGCTTCGTGACCCAGCCGGAGCTCAAGGCCGGCTGCGTTATTCGGCGGGAAAACTGGAGCGTGTTGCAGAAGGAAGGAGCCGTAACCAACGAACAGATGCGCCAGTGCAAGCAGCGCATGAACACCTTCGCCTACATCGGCTCAGTGAAAGACAAGCCAATCGTGCGCTGCGTCTACCAAACAGACACCAGCCAAAACAAATTCCTTACCAAGGGCGTGGCTGATGACACGGTGGGAGTCACGCCTGAAGCTGATCAATTTTGAAGCAGATCAGTTCTGAGTGAGAGCCTCCTGCTGCTGCAACGGCCGGCGCAGGGGGCTATCGGGGCTGGCAAACACGGGCAGAACCTCCTTGCGGAAGGCATCGGCAGCCCGGGAGCAATAGCGGGCTGGATGGGTGATCAGCTTCAGCTGGCGGCGCACGAGTAGGTCGGCCACATGGGGACGATGCAGGCTGCCAGCAGAGAGCTCCCGCTCAATTGAGACCACCGGCAGGAAGGCAGCCCCAAGACCCGACTGAACGGCGTTTTTGATCGCCTCAAAGGAATTGAGCTCCATCTCGATCTTGAGCCGGCCCACATCCAGCCCGGAGCGGGCCAGCAGCTGATCGACCATTTTGCGGGTGGTCGACTGGGCATCAAGGCAGACAAAGCCCAGCCGGTAGAGGTCGTCTTTAGTGAGCTCGGGCAGGCGGGCCAGCGGATGCTTCACCGGCAGCACCAGGGCCAGCTCATCGCTGGCATAGGGCACCACCTGCAGCAGCTCACAAAGCTCCGTTGGAAGCTCGCCGCCGATGATCGCCAGATCCACCTGGCCGTTAGCCACGCTCCAACCCGTGCGGCGGGTGCTGTGCACCTGCAACTGCACCGCCACTTCGGGGTACTTCTGCCGAAACAGACCAATCATTCGCGGCATTAAATAAGTGCCGGTGGTCTGGCTGGCGCCAACGATGAGCGAGCCGCCGCGCAGGTTGTGCAGGTCTTCTAGAGCCCGGCAGGCCTCCTGGCACTGGCTCAGGATTCGGTCGCAGTAGCTGAGCAGCAGGTGGCCGGCCTCGGTGAGTTGGGCCTTGCGCCCGCCCCGGTCAAACAGGCTGACGCTGAGCTGCTTCTCCAGATTCTGAATCTGCAGGCTCACAGCCGGCTGAGTCACATAAAGGCTGTCTGCGGCCTTCTTGAAGCTCCCCTCAGAGGCGATGGCCCGCAGGATGCGGAGCTGATCAAGAGTGAAAGGCAGGTCTGCCATTGGGTTGCCTGGATCGGCCGGAGCCTGCCAGCTGGCTAGTTCAAAACTCTAAGGGGGAAGCCTGGCAGCGAGAATCGAGAGCTTCACAACTCCCCATCCGGCCCGTGCCCCCCAGCTCTTCGCACCACAGCAGCTGGGTAATGCTCGCCCTGTTGCTGGCTTTCGCCATAGTTCACAGCGGCGGAGCCTCGCTGCGGGTGTGGGGCGCAGCAAAAATTGGCGAACGGGCCTGGCGGCTGCTGTTTGCCGCGGTGAGCATCCCCTCAGCCGTGGTGGTGATCGGCTACTTCCTGGCCCATCGCTACGACGGGGTGCGCCTCTGGAATCTCCAGGACCAGCCCTGGATCGTGCCCGTGGTGTGGGCCGGCACCGCTATCAGCTTTTTGTTTCTTTATCCAGCCACCTACAACCTGCTGGAAATCCCGGCGGTGCTCAAGCCCCAGGTGCGGCTCTATGCCACCGGCATCATCCGCATCAGCCGCCATCCCCAGGCCGTGGGCCAGGTCCTCTGGTGCGCCACCCACCTGCTCTGGATCGGCAGCAGCTTCATGGTGGCCACCTGCGCCGGCCTGATCGCCCACCATCTGTTCGCCATCTGGAATGGCGACCGGCGCCTGGCCAAGCGCTTCGGTAGCGCCTTTGAGGAGCTGAGGGCTAGCACCTCGATCCTTCCATTTAGGGCGATATTGACCGGCCGCCAGCAGCTGGTTCCCAGCGAATTTCTAAGGCCAGCCCAGCTGGGCATTGCCATTGCCGTAGGGGTGTTTTGGTGGGCCCATCGCTTCATCGGCCTCGGCGCAACGAGCTTCGCTCGCACAGGCTTGGCCCACCTACTGGGCTGAGTACGGCTCGCCGCGAAGCCCCCGCCCATGGGCGAGCCCGCACAGGCCTGGATATGCACCTGTTTGGCTGCCTACACTTGCGCCAACCAGCTTGCAGCGCATGCCGTCAGCCGCCGAACTCGCCTGGTTGATTCCGGTGCTGCCCCTGGTAGGGGCTTGTATTACCGGGCTGGGGCTGATCAGCTTCAACCGCACCGTCAATCGGCTGCGCAAACCCGTGGCCTGGTTACTGATCAGCTGCGTGGGAGCGGCTGCAGTTCTGAGCTACGCCGTTTTGGCCCAGCAACTGGCGGGTGCACCGCCCACCGAAGTGCTGTTCAACTGGGCCAGCGCCGGCACCTTCAACCTGCAAATGGGCTTCCGGGTGGACGCCCTCGGCGCCGTGATGCTGTCGTTGGTGACCACCATCGCCGTGCTGGTGATGGTTTATTCCGATGGCTACATGGCCCATGACAAGGGCTATGTGCGCTTTTTCACCTACCTAGCCCTATTCAGCAGCTCGATGCTGGGCCTGGTAATCAGCCCCAACCTGCTGGAGATTTATGTGTTCTGGGAGCTGGTGGGCATGTGCTCCTACCTGCTCGTGGGCTTTTGGTACGACCGCGATGGCGCCGCCAATGCCGCGCAAAAAGCCTTTGTGGTGAACCGAGTTGGCGACTTCGGTCTGCTGCTGGGAATCCTGGGTCTCTTCTGGGCCACCGGCAGCTTCGGCTTTGAGGAAATTGGCAGCCGGCTGCAGGAGGCCGTGGCCGGCGGCAGTGTTTCCAACGCGGCGGCGATCCTGCTGTGCCTGCTGGTGTTCATGGGACCGATGGCGAAATCGGCCCAATTCCCCCTTCACGTCTGGCTGCCGGATGCGATGGAGGGCCCGACCCCCATTTCCGCCCTGATCCACGCGGCAACCATGGTGGCCGCCGGTGTGTTCCTGGTGGCCCGGTTGCAACCCGTTTACGAACCCTTCCCGGCTGTGCAGGCCACGATCGCCGTCGTGGGAACCATCACCCTGGTGCTGGGAGCCTCGATTGCTCTCACCCAGATGGATCTCAAGAAGGGTCTGGCCTACAGCACCGTTTCCCAGTTGGGTTACATGATGCTGGCCATGGGCTGCGGCGCTCCGGTGGCCGGCATGTTCCACCTGGTGACCCACGCCTTCTTCAAGGCGATGCTGTTTTTGGGATCCGGCTCGGTGATCCACGCCATGGAAGAGGTGGTGGGCCATGAGCCCGTGCTCGCCCAGGACATGCGGTTAATGGGTGGGCTGCGCAAACACATGCCGATCACCAGCAGCACCTTCCTGATTGGCTGCGTCGCCATCGCCGGCATTCCCCCTCTGGCTGGCTTCTGGAGCAAGGACGAGATCCTCGGCGTGGCGTTTGGTTCATTCCCCGTGCTGTGGGTGGCTGGCTTCATCACCGCCGGCATGACCGCCTTTTATATGTTCCGCCTCTACTTCCTCACCTTTGAGGGGGAGTTTCGCGGCAATGATCAGGCCATGCGGGCCCAGCTGCTGGCTGAAGCAGGGAAAACCACTGATGACCAGGGCGATAGCCACGGCGACGACCATGGCCACGCCAGCCATCCCCATGAATCTGGCTGGCAGATGGCCATGCCCCTGGCTGTACTGGCCGTGCCCTCTGTGCTTGTTGGCCTGCTGGGCACCCCCTGGAACAGCCGGTTTGGCAACCTGCTCGACCCCAAGGAGGCGGCAGAGGTGGCCGAACACTTCAGTTGGAGTGAATTCCTGCCCCTAGCCGGAGCCTCAGTCGGCATCTCCATCGCTGGCATAACCGTCGCCGTGCTCGCCTACGCGCTGCACAAAATCGATCTAGGCAAAGCCGTAGCCGCTCGCTTCCCCGCCCTCAATGCCTTCCTGGCCAACAAGTGGTATCTCGATGCGATCAACGACAAGTTGTTTGTACAGGGCAGCCGCAAACTGGCCCGCCAGGTGCTGGAGGTTGATTCCAAGGTTGTTGATGGAGTCGTCAACCTCACCGGCCTGGTGACCCTGGGTAGTGGCGAGGGTCTCAAATACTTCGAAACCGGCCGGGCCCAGTTCTATGCCCTGATCGTGTTTGGCGGTGTCATCGCCCTAGTGGTTTTATTCGGCTCGCTTGGCTGAGCGGTTCGGCCGTTACGCCCGCTATGCGGGCAACACGGCCTCGGCCGCTCAGCCCAGCGAGCCTCACACCGCACGCGGACACCCTGCCGCACCAGAGCCTTCCCTGCCTCGCGACAACGCCTGCCGCTGCTTCGCTGATCCCCTGGCGTTAGCGCAAAGCGCGTGCCAGCGGATCAGCGAAGCAGGGGGCAGGACGCACAACTCTGTGTGACATCCACCATCAGCAGAGTGCCGGGCCCGACTGAATTTCTACACTCCGAGCAAACGGTGAGGCCTGGTTCGTGCCCTTCCCATGGTTGAGCGCGTCGATCCTTTTCCCGATCGCAGCGGCCCTGGTAATTCCTTTCATTCCCGATGCCGGCGACGGCAAGCGGATTCGCTGGTATGCCCTTGGCATCACCCTGATCACCTTCTTGATCACCGTGGGGGCCTACCTCAACGGCTATGACCCGGCGGTCGAAGGACTGCAGCTGGTGGAGCGGGTTCAGTGGCTACCCAGCCTGGGGTTGGCCTGGTCGCTGGGGGCGGACGGCATCTCGATGCCCCTGATCCTGCTCACCAGCTTCATCACCTCCCTGGCGGCTCTGGCGGCCTGGCCGGTGACCTTCAAGCCCAAGCTCTTTTATTTCCTGCTGCTGCTCATGGATGGCGGCCAGATCGCCGTGTTCGCCGTGCAGGACATGCTGCTGTTCTTCCTGGCCTGGGAGCTGGAGCTGTTGCCGGTGTATCTGCTGCTGGCTATCTGGGGCGGCAAAAAGCGTCAGTACGCAGCCACCAAATTCATCCTCTACACAGCCGGTAGCTCCCTGTTCATTTTGGTGGTGGGCCTGGCGATGGCCTTCTACGGCGGTGGCACCCCCAGCTTTGAGTACACGGACCTGATGGCCAAGGACTTCTCAACGAAGTTCCAGCTATTCGCCTACGCAGGCCTGCTGATCGCCTTTGGGGTGAAGCTGCCGATCGTGCCCCTGCACACCTGGCTGCCCGATGCCCACGGCGAGGCCACGGCTCCGGTGCACATGCTGCTGGCAGGCATCTTGCTGAAGATGGGGGGCTACGCCTTGCTGCGCTTCAACGTGCAGCTGCTCCCCGAGGGGCATGGCCAATTTGCGCCGCTGCTGGTGGTACTGGGGGTGGTGAACATCATCTACGCCGCTCTCACCTCGTTTGCCCAGCGCAACCTCAAGCGCAAGATCGCTTACAGCTCGATCAGCCACATGGGCTTCGTGCTGATCGGCATCGGCAGCTTCAGTGCCCTGGGCACCAGTGGGGCCATGTTGCAAATGATCAGCCACGGCCTGATCGGAGCCAGCCTGTTCTTCCTGGTGGGCGCCACCTACGACCGCACCCACACCCTGCAGCTCGACGACATGGGCGGGGTTGGCCAGAAGATGCGCAAGATGTTTGCCCTGTGGACTATCTGCTCCCTGGCCTCCCTTGCCCTACCAGGCATGAGTGGCTTTGTGTCCGAGCTGATGGTGTTCACGGGCTTCGTTACCAGCGAGGCCTATTCGCTCAGCTTCCGCATCGTGATGGCGGCTCTAGCGGCGGTGGGCGTGATCCTCACCCCGGTGTACCTGCTCTCGATGCTGCGGGAAATCTTCTTCGGCAAGGAAAACACTGAGCTCGCCTCCCACACCCACCTGGTGGATGCGGAGCCCCGGGAGATCTACGTGATCAGCTGTCTGCTGGTGCCGATCGTGGGCATCGGCCTCTACCCCAGGGTGATGACCGACACCTACCGGGCTTCGATCGAGGCCCTCGTGCAGCGGGAGACCACCGCCCTAGCCAAGGTGATTCAGCCGCCGCCGGGCGATCTGATTCGCCAACCGCTGCTGTCGGCGCCGGCCCTGCCGACCTGATCCGCCGCCCTGGGTAACAAAACTGTGCAGATAGCCCGCGGTGAGTTCAACCCTGGGTTGACCTAATTACGCTCCTGAGATGAAACAGCTGAACTTTCTGCTGATCTTCAGCTTTGGCCTAGCCATGGTGATGTTCACCCTGGAGAACACAGCACCCACCACGGTCCACTTCCTGCCAGGACTGAGCGGCACCCTGCCCCTAGCCGCCCTGCTGCTCCTAGTTGGCGGCATCGGCGCCACCGCTGCCTGGGTGTTTGCGGTCTGGACCGGGGTGGTGCGCAAGGTGGAAGCGGTGCAGAGCCAGGGCGAATTCGCCGCCCAACAGGTGCGCATCCAGGAGCTGGAAAACGACCTGCAGCGCTACCGAGCCACGGTGGATGCCCAGCTGGGGCTGCTGCCAGCGGCCGGGCAAAGCTCGGCTCCCGCCAGTCCCGATGCCAACGAAGCCGTGACCGTGTCAGTTGGCTGACCCCAGCGGTGGTGCTTTGGCAGGGGTGCTGGTACGAAATGGCCAACACCGGTAGCGTGCGGCCAATGACTCAGCGGAGGCCTCGGGGCACGATTGGCTGAAGGAGGCGCAAGATTGGCTATCCGCCTGCTCCAGGATGCGGCAGAGCGGGGCGATATCGACCCATGGGATGTGGACGTGATCGCCGTGGTGGATGGTTTTCTCGACCAGCTGCGCCAGCGCATTGAGGTGCCCCGCCTGGTGGTAGCAAACGCTCCAAGCCGGGGCGGCAGCTACGAACAGGACCTGGCTGAAACCAGTGAGGCCTTTTTGGCGGCCTCGGTGTTGGTGAGCCTCAAAGCCGAGGTGCTGGAAGCGGCCACCTTTGCGCAGGAGGCGCCAGAGCAGGACGACATCGGCTTTGATTTCGATGCCGATGGCCAAGGCTGGCTGGTGAACCCCGCCCTGGCCCTGCCTCAGCGACCGGAAAGGCACCTCTGGCGCCGGCCCGTAGCGCCGCCACCCCTGCAACGACCGGTGACCCTGGGGGAATTGATCCGCCAGCTCGAGGACATCGCCGAGCGACTCGAAGCGGACGAGGGTCGGATTCGGCCGCGCCACCGCCCCAAGCGCTACAGCGAAAGGGCCGCGATTGAGCAGGTAGCGGCCCTGGCGCACCGCGAGAAGTTGCCGGAAACCACCGCTGCTCTCAGCCAGTTTTTACTTAGCTGGGATCCAGCCCACGACTGGGCCGGCTTCAACGAGCTGGTGCAGGACTGGGCTGCCCACGTGGAAGCCAAGGCTGCGGACGCCGAGCTGGACCGGGACCGGGTGGGGGTTTTCTGGGCTCTGTTGTTTCTCTGCCACCAGGGCAAGGTGGAACTCGACCAGCAGGGCGGGCTGTTTGGCCCTCTGCACCTGCGGCGCCTGCTCCATCCTGGCGAGACCCGCCAACTGCCCCTAGTGCCAGCCCTCGGTGCGGCGGAGCAGGCGCTGGCGGCTTAAGCGGTGGGTCTAGGCTGGCGCCCATGAAGGCGATGATCCTGGCTGCTGGCAAGGGAACACGGGTGCGGCCCATTACGCACACGATCCCCAAGCCGATGATCCCCATCCTGCAGAAACCCGTGATGGAGTTTCTGCTGGAGCTGCTGCGGGAGCACGGGTTCACCGAAATCATGGTGAACGTCTCCCATCTGGCTGAGGAGATCGAGAACTACTTCCGCGATGGTCAGCGCTTCGGTGTTGAAATCGCCTACAGCTTTGAAGGCCGCATCGAAGACGGTGAGCTGATCGGCGACGCGATGGGATCGGCAGGAGGGCTGAAGAAGATCCAAAATTTCCAGCGCTTCTTCGACGACACCTTTGTGGTGCTTTGCGGTGATGCCCTGATCGACCTTGATCTGAGCGAAGCGGTGCGTCGCCATAAGGCCAAGGGCGCCATGGCCAGCATGATCACCAAGCGAGTTCCCAAGGATCAGGTGAGCAGTTATGGCGTGGTCGTCACAGACGATGACGGCAGGGTGCGCTCCTTCCAGGAAAAGCCGGCGGTGGATGAGGCTGCCAGCGACATGATCAACACCGGCATTTATATCTTCGAGCCAGAGGTGCTCGACTTTGTGCCAAGCAACCAGCCCTTCGATATCGGCTCAGACCTATTTCCCAAACTGGTGCAGGCCGGCGCAGCTTTCTACGCCCTGCCGATGGAGTTTGAATGGGTTGATATCGGCAAGGTGCCGGATTACTGGCAGGCAATCCGCAGCGTTTTGCAGGGCCAGGTGCGTCAGGTGCAGATCCCTGGCAAGGAAGTGCGGCCAGGGGTATTTGCCGGCCTCAACGTTGCTGCTGACTGGGATCAGATCAATATCACCGGCCCCATTTATGTGGGCGGCATGACTCGCATTGAAAATGGCGCCACAATCATTGGCCCGGCGATGATTGGCCCCAATTGCCACATCTGCGAAGGAGCCACAATCGACAACTCGATCATCTTTGACTACTCCCGCATCGGGGCTGGAGTGCGTCTGGTGGAGAAGCTGGTGTTTGGCCGCTATTGCGTTGACCGCAACGGCGACCACTTCGACCTACAGGAGGCCGCCCTCGACTGGCTGATCACCGATGTGCGCCGGCAGGATGTGGTGTCGCCATCGCCGCAGCAGAAGGCGATGGCCGAACTACTGGGCACCGATCTGGCCCTGAGCAACTCCAACTAGCCCAGCGCTAGGGGCTTTAGGCCGGCCTGCCGCAGGATCGCCGGAATTCGCTCCTCAGCCTTAATGGCCATCAGATGTACCCCCTGGGCAATCTGGAGATAGGCGCCCACCTGTTCCGCGGCGATAGCTACGCCCTCAGCCGCCGGATCTGGCGCCGCAGCCAGCCGGTCGATCACGGCCTGGGGAATGTTGGCGCCGGGCACCACCCGGTTGATGAAGGCGGCGTTGCGGGCCGATTTGAGTAGAAACACACCCGCCAGCACGGGCAGATCAAGCGGTGCGGCGAGGTCACCAACAAAGCGCTTGAGAGCTTCGGCGTCCATCACCATCTGGGTTTGAATGAAGCGGGCACCGGCCTGCTTCTTGCGCAGCAGCCGGCTCTTGAGACCACTCCAACTAGCCGACTGGGGATCGGCAGCTGCACCGGCAAATAGGTCGGTGGGTCCATCGGGCAGCTCACCTTGCACCGGATCCTGCCCGCCATTGAAGTGCTGTACCAGCTGCAACAACCGCACCGCCTCCAGCTCATTCACCGGGCGAGAACCGGGCTGGTCGCCGGCCCGCACGGGATCGCCGGTGAGGCAGAGCAGGTTGCGCACGCCCAAGGCATGGGCGCCTAGTAATTCGGCCTGCAGGGCAATGCGGTTGCGATCGCGGCAGGCCAGCTGCAGCACCGGTTCGATGCCGGCGTCAAGCAACAGGCGGCATAGGGCCAGGCTGCTCATCCGCATCACGGCGCGGCTGCCATCAGTGACGTTTACCGCATGGACCCAGCCCCGCAGGGACCCTGCGGCCGCCAATGAGCGCGAGGGATCCCCTCCCCTAGGTGGCATCACCTCTGCGGTGAGAGCTGGCTGCCCGCTAGCAAGTGCCCGTTGAAGCAACAAACCAATCGCGCCACTTAGGACCATCATGGAACAGCACCCTGCCTACAGTGCTGATAAGTGCTCGCCTTGGGCCCATGGATTCCAATCACGCCACGGGAGGCTCCCTCGGCCAGGTGCGCCATGAGCTGTCGGAGCGGGAAATTGAGATAATTGAATTGGTGGCCAAGGGCCTAACCAACCAGGAGATCGCCGAATCGCTGACGATCAGCAAGCGCACCGTGGACAACCACGTGAGCAACGTCTTCACCAAAACAGGCGCCAAGAACCGGGTAGCCCTGCTGAATTGGGCCATGGACCACGGCAAAATCTGCCGTGACGGCTTCAACTGCTGCTCGATTGAACCTGGCAAGTCTTAGCTAGCTGCAGACTCGAACAGGGCCAAGCGCTCCGCTTCTGGCCAGAGAGCCAGGGGCCGGCGGGCCAGGGCCGCATTGCTTAGCTCATGGCGCCCAGTTAGCTCACGCCCGCACCAGGCGGGCGGCTGGAGGGCCAGGCCTTGCTCAAGCCCCTGCGGCTCCAGTTCCACCTCGGCCACCACCAGCGGTGCATTCGCACCCTCAAAGACGTCGAGCACCCACTCCCCACCTGGCAGATCAAGGCCGTAGCGCACTTTGCAAAGGCCCTGGGGCGCCAACGCCAGCAGGGCAGCAGCATCCGCCTCTGGAATGGCGTATTCGAATTCCTGGCGCACCAAGCCCTCCGGCAGCAGGCCTGGGGCTTCAAGAAGCTGCTCGGTGCGGGCCTTGAGGGTGAGCCAGGCACCGGCTACGGCCTCTTCACCGCTGGCACGGCGCACCCGCACGGTGAAGCCATCGGCGCTCGCCACCAGGTAGCCCTGCTGCAGCTGGGCTTGCCAGCAGATATGGCGGCGCCAGTCCAGCCCCTGCACCAGAAAGCGGCGTTCAATTTCCAGGGCCATGGGGCGATTTGGGGCGGGGGGAGCAGGGGGTTTAGTTGTGGGAGGGCTCGATGGCGGTGAGGCTGCCAGCCCAATGCAGCTTGTGGGTGAGGGTGCGGTAGTAAGAAGGGCTTTGCTCCAGCAGCACCTGCAGGGCCGGGTGAGGGCTGCGCTCCACCAAGGCCCGATCGCCGGGTTCAAGCACGGTGGCGTGGGCGCCATCTTTCCAAAGCTTGACCCGGCGACTGGTTTCGCCCAGGGGCCAGACCGAAAGCTGGGCCCTGGGCGGCACCACCACGGCCCGGCTCGAGAGGCTCATCGGGCAGATCGGATTAACCACGATCGCTTCGATGCCCGGGTGCAGGATCGGCCCACCTGCAGCCATGGAATAGCCAGTGGAGCCGGTGGGAGTGGCAATGATCAGGCCGTCGCCGCGGTATTGATCCACTACCTCACCATCGATCTCCAGCTCCAGCACACAGGTGGGGGAGACCTCATCGAGGCAGGGCCGGAAATAGAAGTCGTTGAGAGCCAGATGGCCGATCTCTGAGCCATCAACGCCGTCGCCCCGGTCGATATGGGCCTGTAACATCATGCGCCGCTCCAGGGCAAAGCGGTCTTGACGCAGCCGGTCCCAAAGGCTCTCCTCCTCGCTCTTAAGGGCGTCGCTGCTCAGGCGCAGCAGGCGGCGATCGTGGGTGAGAAAGCCGAGGTGGCCGCCCACATTGAAACTGAGGATCGGCACATCGAGGGGGGCCAGATGGCGCGCCGCACCGAGCACGGTGCCATCACCCCCCAGCACCAGGGCTAGATCGGGCAGCTCGGCTTCCGTGGCCAGCAAGCCGGGAAAGGGATTGCGGGCCAGGCCACTAGAGGCCACCACCACGTGCACCCCCTGGGCCGACAGATCTTCTGCGCAGCGCTTGGCCTGGCGGTGGGCCGCCTGGCTGCCAGACCTTGAAATCAGCCAGACCCGCTCAAGCCGCATCGCTAAAGGACCAGCTACCAGCGCAGCAGGTTGAAGCGCTCCATATCAACCGTTTCGCGGTTGCGATAGAGGGAGAGCAGGATCGCCAGACCAACAGCTGCCTCAGCAGCGGCCACGGTGATCACGAAGATGGCGAACACCTGGCCACGGATCAGCTGGCCGTCGAGATAGTTGGAGAAAGCCATCAGGTTGATGTTGACGGCATTGAGCATCAGCTCGATGCTCATCAGCACCCGCACCGCATTGCGGCTGTTGATCAATCCCCAGACACCGGTGCAAAACAACACCGCCGCCAGGGCCAGGTAGGCCTGCAAGGGGATGGTGGTGGGGATGGTGGTGGGGATGGTGAACTCCATGACGGTGGCAACGATGACGGTGGCAATAATGGCGGTGGCAGTGAGGCTGAGAGGGCGCGGAAACGCCCGCTAGCGAGGAGAGTTTTCCAGCAACAGGGGGGTGCGCTCCTTCTCGATCAGGCCCTGATCGACTGCCTCACCTGTGATCACATCGCTGCTGAGCACATCGCGGCGGGCCAAAACGATGGCGCCGATCATCGACATCAGCAGCAGCACCGAAGCCAGCTCAAAGGGCAGTAGGTAGTCACTGAAGAGGTGCTCGCCAATGCGAATCGTGGCCTCCTCGCCCACGGGTTCTGGGCCAGGTAGGGGCCAAGGGGTAGTGAAGGCCACCCGAATCAGCAGCAAAAACAAGCCACCGCAGACAGCGCCGGAGAGCAGACGCCGGAGACCAAGCCCGGGAATGGCCGCCAGATTTTCCTTTTTATTGACGAGCATGATCGCGAACAGGATCAGCACGTTGACGGCGCCCACATAGACGAGCACCTGGGCCGCTGCCACGAAACTGGCGTTTAGCAGCAGGTAGAGACCCGCCACCGAAAGAAATACTCCGCCCAGCAGGAAGGCCGAATAAACAATGTTGGGCAGCAACACCACCCCGAGGGCTCCCAGCACCAAGGTGGCTGAGAGAGCAACGAAGCAGATCAGCTGGGTAATGGAGGAGATAGTCATGACGCGTCTCCGCTAGGCAGGGATTCGAGCACCTGCTCGGGCAGTTTGCCCACCCGCGGCGCCGTATCCGGCACATCGTGAGGATCCAGTACTCCCTTGGGCAGGTAGACCAACTCCCGCAGGGGAACGACCGCCGGATCGCTGGTAACACTGGTAGGCAGGCGACCAAGGGCGATGTTGTCGAAGTTGAGGCTGTGGCGATCAAAAGCTGCCAGCTCGTATTCCTCGGTCATCGACAGGCAGTTGGTGGGGCAATACTCCACGCAGTTGCCACAGAAGATGCACACCCCGAAATCAATCGAGTAGTTGCGCAGCTCCTTTTTCTTGGTGGCTTTGTTCATCACCCAATCCACCACCGGCAGGTTGATCGGGCAGACCCGCACACACACCTCACAGGCGATGCACTTGTCGAATTCGTAGTGGATGCGGCCCCGATAGCGCTCGGAGGGGATCAGCTTCTCGTAGGGGTACTGAACGGTGATCGGCCGGCGTCGCAGGTGATCAAAGGTCACCGCCAGACCCTGGGTCAGGTAGTTGGCCGCACCCACCGCATCGCGGGTGTAGTCACCGACTTTCTTGAGAAACCCGAACATGGAGTTGGCTCTGGGGGGAGGCGGTCGGAATGGGTCAGCCCATGATGGCTGGTCTGGAGAAAAGCTGGGTTCACGCGGGGTCAGCCGCCAAACACAGCCGGGAAGGCCAGCTTGAGCGCTGCCGTGATCAGCAGGTTGACCAGGGCAATCGGTAGCAGAAACTTCCAGCCCAGATCGAGCAGCTGGTCGATGCGCACCCGTGGCGTGGTCCAGCGCAGCAGGATCGCCAGAAACACCAGCAGGTAGGCCTTGAGCACCGTCATGACGATGCCTACCGAGCCGGTGATCAGTTGCACCAAGGGTGCATCTATCGGCTGGTGCAGGCAGCTGGCCAGCCACTCCACGGGGATGGGGAAACCCCAGCCGCCTAGGTAAAGCACCGACACCAGCAGGGCCGAGAGCACCAGGTTGATGTAGCTGCCCAGATAGAAGAGGGCGAACTTCATGCCCGAATACTCGGTCTGGTAGCCAGCCACCAGCTCCTCTTCCGCCTCAGGAAGGTCAAAGGGCAGGCGCTCACATTCGGCTAGGGCGCAGATCCAGAAGATCACGAAGCCCACCGGCTGACGCCAGATGTTCCAGCTGAGGATGCCAGCGCCGGTCTGCTGGTTGACGATGTCAACGGTGCTGAGCGAGTTGCTCATCATCACCACGGCCAGCACAGCCAGGGCCAGGGGGATCTCGTAGCTGATCGACTGGGCCGCCGCCCGCAGACCGCCCAGCAGCGAATACTTGTTGTTGGAGGCGTAGCCGCTCATCAGCAGGCCAATCGGCTGGATGCTGCTCAGCGAGATCCAAAGGAAGATACCGATGCCGACGTTGCTGATCAGCAGGTGCTGGCCGAAGGGCACCACCAACCAGCTGAGGATCACCGGAATCAGCACCAGCACTGGGCCGAGGGTGAACAGCAGGCCGTCAGCCCGGGCCGGAATGATGTCTTCCTTGAAAACGAGCTTGAGGCCATCGGCCATCGGCTGGAGAACGCCGAGGGCGCCGGCATATTCAGGACCGATGCGCTGCTGCACCGCTGCTGAGATCTTGCGCTCAAGCCAGACGTTGACCAGCACGCCCACCACGGCCGCCACCAGCACCAGCACCATGGGCAGGGGCAGCCACAACAGGTGGGCGGCGGCAGGACTCAGGCCGAAGCCCTGCAGGGCCTGCTCAAAACTGGCCTCTAGATCCAGGCCCGGAGCCGTGGTGGTCAGCATGGCGGCAGCTTAGATGGGGTCAACTTAGCGGGCCCCCACGGGCTGCCAGTCACGGGAGGGCTGACCGGTATAGATCTGGGAGGGCCGGTAGATGCGATTAGCCCCCAGCTGCTCCTTCCAATGGGCCAGCCAGCCAGCCGTGCGGGCGATAGCAAAAATGGGCGTGAAGAGGTCTTCAGGGATACCGAGCTTGCGGTACACAAGGCCTGAATAAAAGTCGACGTTGGGGAAAATTCCCTTAGGCCCCAGGCGCTCGGCCGCGACCTCCTCCAGCTTGCGGGCTAGGTCGTACATCGGATCGTGACCGAACTGGTCAAAGAGCTGCTCCGCCAGACTTTGGAGAATCACAGCCCGGGGGTCCTTGACCTTGTATTCCCGGTGGCCAAAACCCATGATTTTTTGCTTGCCGGCAATCGCCCGATCCAGCCAGGGCGCCACCTGATCTGGGCTGCCGATCTGGCCGAGCATCTCCAGCACATCTTCATTGGCACCGCCGTGCAGGGGGCCCGCCAGGGTGCCAACCGCTGACGCCACCACGGCATAGGGGTCGGTGAGGGTGCTGGCCGTCACCCGGGCGCTGAAGGTGCTGGCGTTGAGGCTGTGCTCAGCGTGCAGGATCAGACAAGCGTCAAAGATGCGGGCCGCCAGCGGATCGGGCTCCCGCTCCGTGAGCATGTAAAGAAAATTGGCGGCGTAGGCCAGGTCGTCGCGGGGCTGGATCGGATCTTGACCCTTCCTGATCAGCTGGAAGGCCGCCACCATCGTGGGGATCTTGGCGATCAGCCGCACCACCGCCGAAACGATGTATTCGGGGTTGTCGAGGGCTCGACGGGAATAAAAAAGGCCCAGGGAGGCGGCGCTGCTCTGCAGCGCATCCATCGGATGCCCCCCGGAGGGGAAGCACTTCATCATGTCCCGAATGCGGAAGCTGACCCGGCGGTGCATCTGCACCTCCTGCTCAAACTCCTGCAGCTGCTCAGCGGTGGGTAGCTCGCCCCAGATCAGCAGGTAGGCCGTCTCCAGGAAGGAGCTGCAAGATGCCAGCTGTTCTACGGGGTAGCCGCGATAGGTGAGCACCCCCCGCTGGCCATCGATGTCGCAGATCGACGATTGGGTAGCCGGCACCCCCTCCAAACCCGGCCGAAATGGGGCTGGGGTCGCCGCTCCTGTAACTACCAAGCTTCCACCGCACTCAGTAAGGCGAACTTACGGCTGCCGCTGGCCATCCCGCCGTAGCCGCAGCAACCTTGGGCCAATTAGGGCCTCCAGGCTGGCGCCGGTTGGGCCCAGGCGCAGCAGCACGATGCCGGCCTTACGCACCGAAATCGAGCCCGCCGGCAACCCCAGCAGGCTCGAGGCCAGCTCGCCCAGGTCTGGCTCATGGCCCACCAGGCCAAGGCGCCGCCAAGGGCCCGCCTGCAGCAGCGGCCGCGGATCACCACCCGGCGCCAGGCGATCCTCCAACTCCAGCGCCGGCGCTAGACCAGCCGCCACGCCAATTTCAGCGGTCTGCAGCGCCCGCCGCAGGGGGCTGCTCAGCAGGCGATCACAGTGGAGCTGCAAGCGGCACAACTCCGCCGCCACGGCCGCAGTGCGCTGACGGCCTTCAGCCGTAAGAGCCCGCTCCTGATCAGGGCGATCAGGATGGCGATCTTCGGCAATGCCGTGGCGCCAGAGCAGCAGTTCGCGCTCAACTGGTTCAAGTTTTGCCATAGCCATCAACCGAATTCAAGGCGGGCCTTGAGGTGCAGGTTGGCGTCAGGCTGAGCTTCCCAGCCCAGGCTCAGGCTCTGCACGGCCGGGGCCAGGGGCTGGCCAGCCAGGGCCGACAAAAGCTGCCAGGTGCTCCAGCGCTGCAGCAAGGGCTGGGCCCGGCCCGCCGCCATAGCCCACTGCAGGGGAGCCTGGGGTAGATCGAGGCCGGCGAGCTGCTCCAGCCGCAGCCGGGGCGGCTTGCGGGAGTCACGCTGCTCCTGCAGCACCGCGAGGGTCTGACCCCACCAGGCCAGGCGGCCCTGGCTGGAGCGGGCGCCCTCCAGGCTGGCCTGCAGCTGGTTGGCATCGCCGCGGACGAATCGGCGTCCAGCCTGGCCAGCCTCCAGCCTGGTCCAGACCCGCAGATCGGGATCCCCTTCCACCGGCAGCGGCGCGGCGATCAATCCCTCGGCCGCCAGCACCCCTGCGAGGGCCTCCGGCTGCGGTTGGTCGGCGCCAGTGCCCAGCAGCCAGCCCTGACTTGCCTCACTGCGCAGCAGCGGGCCATCGGCGGCGGCAGTCACCAGGGCCGGGAATGATCCCGGCTCGGCCTGCAGGACTGCCGCCAGCAGGGGCTGCCAGTAGGCCGGCCAAGCGGCGGGGCGCTGCACCAGGGCCAAGCTCTCTGAAGGGCCCTGCAGGGCCGCTAAAAGAGCGGCTCCCGTGGAGTCAATTTCCCCAATGCCATCCGCAGAGGGAGCCGGCACTGCGGCATCTGCAGCGAACTGCAGAAGGGCATCCAGCTCCAAGGAGCGGTTATCGGGACGCAGGCTGGCCACCAGCTCCTGCACGACCCCAGGCGCCGTGAACTCATCCGGCAACCCCAACCAGGGCCCCAGGGTTTCTGGCCGGGCTGTTAACAGCAGCGCCCCCTGCTCAAGGCGTTGCACCGCCTGCTTAAAGCGGGGGCTGGCCGCTTGGTTGAGCTCATCAATCTGGGAGACGTCAAGGGCCTGCTCCAGCACCCCCCGACCCGACGCGATCAACACCAGGTCGTCGTCGATCAGCGCCGTAGCGATCGGCACCGGGGTGGTGCCCACCAGGGCACCACGGCCACTGATCAAACCCATGCCGCGGTAGCTGCTGATCTGCAAGTCGGTGCCAGCAAGACTGCGGGTCTGCCAGAAGCGCTGCAGAAAGCGGCGGGCACCGTCAGCGTCGCGACTGCGCAGGGCAAGCAACCAACCATCAGGCGCCTCCCCGGGCTCGGAAGCCAGTAGGGCAAAGCCAAGTTCGCGGCCCAACCAGGGGGCCAGCTCGCCGGGATAGTCGAGGCCGGCGGCGGCGAAAGCGCCATCCCTAAGGCCGGCGACCGCCTCAGCCGCCTGGCGCCGCTGGCGGGGGGGGGCCACCGCCCGGGCGTAGCCCACCGGCTGCTCGCCATCGCTGAGCAAATAAAGGCTGAGGGCGGCTTGGCGGGGCACAAAGCGGGCCGCCCGGGGCGACACCAGCTGCTGGTGCTGCAGCTGCAGGGGGGAGAGCTGCAGCACCAGCCACCAGCCACCCGCCGCCAGGCTCAGCAACAGCAATGCCACCGCCAGCACGACCGCCAAAAACGGGCGGGCCTTCATGCGCCCCACGCAGGATGGGTCCATCTTGACCCCAAGCCACCCCGTCTGCCCGCCATGGCACCTATCGAGACGACACCGCAGACAATCCGGGCCCGCGACCTGCAAGAGCGGCTGGAGCGGGGCGAGGCGATCCAGCTGGTGGACGTGCGCGAAGACACCGAACTGGAATTGGCCCGCCTGCCCCATGCCGTGGTGCATCTGCCCCTGGGCAGATCTAACGAGTGGATTGGCCAGCTCAACCAGCTGCTCGACCGCGACCGGCCCGTGGCCGTGCTGTGCCACGCCGGTGTGCGCAGCTGGCATCTGGGCTGCTGGCTGATGCAGGAACACGGCTTTACTGCCGTCTGGAACGTGCAAGGGGGCATCGACGCCTGGAGTGTGGAGGTGGATCCGGCCGTACCCCGCTACTGAGAACCGCTGGGCTGCGTACGATCGCCTCACTCCTGCGGCGCCCGCTTGCAGTCCGCCTCCCCCAGGCCCTTGCCCGCCAGGCAGCAGGAAGTACTGCAGCTCGCCGTGCGCCACTACGTCGACACGATGGAGCCGGTGGGCAGCCAGACCCTGGTGCGCCGTTTTGGCCTGCAGGCCAGCCCGGCGACGGTGCGCTCAGCCATGGGGGCCCTGGAGCAGCGTGGCCTGCTCACCCAGCCCCACCCCTCCGCTGGCCGAATCCCCAGCCAGCAGGGCTACCGCACCTACGTTGATCAGCTGCTGCCCGCGCCAGGCGCGGCCGCCCTACAGCTAGAGCGCGAACTCACCGGACTCAGCCTGCAGTGGGCAGCCCTCGACGATCTGCTCCTGCATCTGAGCCGGCGCCTGGCAGATCTCACGGGCCTGCTCAGCCTGATCACCAGGCCCCAACGCCAGCAGTCCCAGCTGCAGGCCCTCCGACTGGTGGCCAGTGGTGAACGCCTGCTGGTGTTCCTGGTGGAGGGGGGCTCCACAGCCAGCAGCCTCAACTTGCGGCTGCCCTGCCTTGCAGTAGCGGAACTGGCGTCCCTGGAGCGCTGGGTCGCGGCCCAGCTGGATGGCGGCAGCATCGACTGGGCGGCCCTGCCCTCCCACCTAACCAGCAGCGGCGCCGTGCTGCGCCAAGCGCTGGCTAGCCATGGGCAGTCGCGGCAGCTGGAGGGCGAAGGCGCTGTAGCCATGGGCCTCGCTGGCCTGCTTGCCCAGCCGGAATTCAGCCAGACCCTCAGCCTGCGCCCCTTAGTGGAGCTGGTGGAGGATGCGCCCCAACAGCTGCTACCCCAGCCGGGCATTTGGATCGGCGCCGAGCATCCCCACCGGGCCCTGCACCAGTGCGCCGTGGTGCAGGCCAACTACCGCAGCGGCGACGGCGGCGTGGGCCAGGTGGCCCTGGTGGGGCCGATGCGCATGGCCTACGCCACAGCCCGAGCTGCCGTGGGCTCGGTGGCCCAGGCACTGGAGAGGCTCTTGCGCTAGATCGGACCCTTAGCGATCAATTGCAATATCAAATATTTCACCAGTCGAAGCCGGTAAACTGATTCCAAGTATCAGCTCAACCAGTTAATGGACCACCAATCAGCAGGGGTGATCCTGAGAATTCTCAATCTGGTTGCCCTTGCCGATGGCGGGGTATCTCTTGAAGAGGAAAACCTCCTGGACTCTCTGAGTAAACAATATAAACTTCAGGCCAAAATTATTAATTGGGAAGCTCAATTATCTGATCCAGCCTGCATCGAGGAGCTGGCCGCCTTGATAAATCCAGAGCAACGGGAACTGGCCATGAAAACTGCCGTGATGGTGGCTTCCGCATCAAGGCATCAGCAGGATGATGAATTCATCTGCGAGCAAGAGCGCGAGATACTTGCTCGTCTTGCCACCGGCCTCGAGCTGAGCCCCGATCAGCTGCAAACGATTGAGAGCGAGGCAGCCCGAGAGCTCGAGGAGCACCCCAACCTGTGGCAGGTGCTATTTTCGCTCTTCTGCAATCGTTTCGACTTCCCGGTCTTGGGCTGAGGCCAGCAGGCTGGGATCAGCCCCCCATCTTGTCGCCGAGCTTCTCAGCCACGGTGTTGACGTCCTTGTCGCCGCGGCCCGAGAGGTTGAGGACCACCTCGGTGCCGGGGGCCAGAGTGGGGCATAGCTTCTCCAGCCAGGCGAAGGCGTGGGCCGTTTCCAGGGCCGGGATGATGCCCTCCAGCCGGCACAGAAGCTGCAGGGCGTCCAGCGCCTCGGTGTCGGTGACGGCGCCGTATTCGGCCCGGCCGATGGTTTTGAGGTAGCTGTGCTCAGGGCCCACGCCGGGGTAATCCAGGCCGGCGCTGATCGAGTGGGCCTCCTGCACCTGGCCCTCCTCGTCCTGCAGCAGCAGGCTCATGGCGCCGTGCAGCACCCCAACACGGCCCTCGGTGATGGTGGCTGCATGGCGGCCGGTGGCCACGCCATCGCCGGCGGCCTCTACCCCCACTAGGCGCACGGAAGTGTCCTGAACAAAGGGATGGAACAGGCCCATGGCGTTGGAGCCACCGCCCACGCAGGCCACCAGCACGTCGGGCAAGCGGCCAAAGGCCTCGTGGCACTGGCGCTTGGTTTCCTCGCCGATCACGGCGTGGAAATCGCGCACCAACATCGGGAAGGGGTGGGGACCAGCTACCGAGCCGAGGATGTAGTGGGTGCTCTCCACATTGGTGACCCAGTCGCGAATGGCTTCGCTAGTGGCGTCTTTAAGGGTGGCCGTGCCGGCGGTGACGGGACACACCGTTGCCCCCAGCAGCCGCATGCGGAACACATTGAGGGCTTGACGGCGCATGTCTTCCGCGCCCATGTAGACGACGCACTCCAAGCCGAAGCGGGCGCAAACGGTGGCCGTGGCCACGCCGTGCTGGCCAGCGCCGGTTTCGGCAATGATCCGCTTTTTGCCCATGCGCAGGGCCAGCAGCGCCTGCCCCAGGGCGTTGTTGATCTTGTGGGCGCCGGTGTGGTTGAGGTCTTCTCGCTTCAGCCAGATGCGGGGGCCGCCCTCGGGCCGGCGGTAGTGCTCGGTGAGGCGCTCAGCCTCATAGAGGGGATTGGGCCGCCCCACATAGGTGCGCAGCAGGTGGTTGAGCCGGTCGGTGAAGGCCGGATCCTTCCAGGCCTCAGCCGCGGCCTGCTCCAGCTCTGCCAGGGCGGGAATCAGGGTTTCGGGCACGTACTGGCCGCCGAACTGGCCGTAGCGGCCCAGGCTGTTGGGGCGGGCTGCCAGCTCCAGGGCGGAGGGATCGACGCCGCTGGCGGTGGACACAGGGGGAACGGTGCTTGTCACCGGTGGCGGGGCAATATCAACTCAGCGTAAGAAGCGGCCACGGCCAAGGGCGCAAAGAGGTGAGAGAGCTCACGGGCCTGATCAAGCTGACGGGTGGATTATGGGCTGATGCCAACCACCACCCCCAGGCCCTACGAGGAGCTGTGCGACTACGTGCAACCTGAACGGACACCCCAGATCGGGGCCACCAAGGACATCGCCGCTGCCGCCGTGAGCATTTGCATGGGGGCCTGGGTGATCGTGATGCTGATCGAGGGCTGGCGCCTGCTGCTGGCAAGGGCGTAGCACCTCGTTCTATCGGTGGTGGTCATCTATGGAGTCGGCCCTCAGGGCAGGATTAATTTCAAACCGGGAAATGCCTGGCGATAGCGGCGCTCATCCCTGGTGATCAGTCCCGTGGACTCCAGCAGGGCATGGGCGCCGATCAGGAAATCGGGAAGGATCATTGAGCGCTGGCCACCGCGCTGGCGGTAATCGGCGTGGGCCATGGCGGCGAGGAAGGAGGCCTCGCGGGGGATCGGCCGATAGGCATAGAGGTGCTGCGGCAGAAGCTCATCCACCGCCTCGATGGCGTCGCTGGCAAAGGCGATCTCGGCGTAAACGATGGCGTTGATCAGCACCGGCCCGGCATCGAGGGCCTGGGCGAGCTGGGTGGCACTCCAGGCGGCCCAGAGGGGATCCGCCGTGATCACGTCGAGGATCACGTTCGAATCCACAAACAGCATTACTGCTCCTCACCCCGGCAAAGGGCCAGGAGCTCATCGGTGCTGAGGCGGGTGCGCAGGCGGGCCTGCCGCAGCAGGCGCAATCCCTCCTCACCTCGGCCACCGGGTGGGTCCTGTTTCACCAGCAGCAGCCGCCCCTCCTCGAGCTCAAAGCGCACCTCGGTGTGGGGCAACAGCCCACACTGCTCTCGAATCGCCTGGGGGATCGTGACCTGGCCCTTACTGGTGATGCGCATGGTGGCAGCGGCAGCCGATACAAATCAGCAGTAAGAATCCTACCGGTGCAAACGGGATCTGGGTGAAGCTGGCCCGATCAGACTCCCGGACATTGCTAATCGCAGGTTTCGGCATGGCCAAGAAGGGCAGCTGGCAGGAATTCAGCAGCAACGCCGCAAGCACGGCCAGACCCACCGCCGCTGGGTCAGGCCCGGCGGGCGCACCCAGCCCAAAGGCCCAGCAACGGGTGCGAGTGCAGCGCACCAAGGCAGGCAAAGGCGGAAAACTGGTAACGGCGATCACGGGCCTTGAGGCGCCGGAAGCCGAGCTGAAAACGCTGCTCAAGCAGCTCAAGGCCGCCGCCGGCACCGGCGGCACCGTCAAAGATGGCGTGATCGAGCTGCAGGGAGACCAAGTGGCCGTGGCCCTGGGGGCGCTGGAACAGGTCGGCTACCGGCCCAAGCAGGCGGGAGGCTGAAGCGCAAGCTCAGAAACCCGCCTTGGTGAAATCGTCGCCGATGTAGCCAAGGGGCAATTGGTCACGCTCAGCCAGGGCCGCCGCAAAACAATCCCCGAAGTTGAGCTGGGCCGGATGGCCCTGGCCCTTGCCAAAACGCTGGAAGATGCCGAGAGCGCGCTCTGCCAGATCCGCATCCACCGGCACCAGATCGGGGTCAATGAGATTCAGCAACGTCCGCATCGGTTCGAGTACACGACGGCAGTGAGCAACCAGCAGCAGCTCCTGCAGGGTGCCTGCGGACATGCGTAGGACTTCAGCTTGCTCGAGCGCCTGCTGGTGTCGCTCCCAACCAGGTTCTCGCTGAAGAATTGCCAGCAGCACAGAAGTATCCAGAATCACGACGGCAAGCCCTGCTCGTCGTAAAGCGAATCGGGATCGAAAGGTTGAACCGTCTCAAGGGCCTGTTCCTGCAGAACGGGTAACTCGGCAGCGAGGCGCCTGCGCCGGCTCAGACAGCGCTGCCTCTGCAGCTCCAGCTCCAGGGCATCCCGCACAATCTCCGTGGACCCTCTGCCCGTGAGCTGGCGCAGCTGCTCGAGCAGGGCGTCAACCCTAGGGCTCTTGATGCTGACAGCCATTGCGGAAAGCATTTATAGATTTCCATTCTAGAAACAAAATCAGCCCTCGGGCACCAGACAACAAAGCACCTCTCAAGGGCCTGACGCGGGGCACAGGAGAGAATGCCCCCATCCGTCCCAACGCCCTGCGCCGATGTCCGCCGCTCCCACCAACCCGACCTACGGCGAAGTCACCACCCAGGGAGCCTCCACCAACATCGCCTGGCACCACACCTCGGTGGATCGCTCTGGCCGGGCCCTGCAGCGCGGCCACCGCAGCGCCATCCTTTGGTTCACCGGCCTCAGCGGCTCGGGCAAAAGCACCCTGGCAAACGCCGTGAACTCCGCCCTGTTTGAACAGGGACTCAGCTGCTACGTGCTGGATGGCGACAACATCCGCCACGGCCTCTGCAAGGACCTGGGCTTCTCCGATGCTGCCCGCGAGGAAAACATCCGCCGCATTGGCGAGGTGAGCAAGCTTTTTCTAGATGCGGGGGTGGTTGTGCTCACGGCCTTCGTGTCGCCCTTCAAGGCCGACCGCGACAAGGCCCGCGCCCTGGTGGGCGCCGGCGACTTCATCGAAATCCACTGCGCCGCTGACCTGGAGGTTTGCGAGGGGCGCGACACCAAGGGCCTTTATGCCAAGGCTCGGGCCGGCGAAATCAAGGAGTTCACGGGCATCTCCAGCCCCTATGAGGCCCCAGAGCAGCCCGAGCTGCGGGTGGATACCGGCGCCCAGAGCCTGGAGGATTCGGTGGCCGTGGTGCTCAGCTATCTGGCAGCTCAGGGCGTGATCCCGCAGGGGAGCTGAACACCGGCACCTCACCGGAGCGGAGCTGGTCGCCCCAGGCATCGAGGAAGGTCTTGGCACAGCTGGCCACCGGCACCGCCAGCACCAGGCCGAGCAGATCCCCCAGGCCCAGCAGGCTGCCCAGGCGCGCACCCAACGGCAGGCTGATCAACAGCCAGGCCGGCTGCAGGCCCACAATCCGGCCCATCAGGCGGGGCTGGATCACCTGGTCCACCACCTGGCCAACGCTGATGGCTGCGGCCAGCACCTCGAGGCCCGTGCGGGGATCATCCAGGGCGAGCAGCACGCTCACCGCCACGATCGTGAGGGCACTGGCGTAGGGCACCAGGGTGGTGAAACCGATCGCTACCGCAAACAACACCCCATAGGGAATGCCCAGCAGGGTGAACACCACGATCTGGGCCAGGCTGAGGATCAACGCCAGCACCACCTGGCCGGCGAAGTAGCCGCGGAAGGTGCGGTTCAAGGTGGCCACCACCAGCTCCCGCACCCGCGGCGGCAGCCACTGGGCCAGGCCGGCACTGATGCCCTCCCCTCCCAGCAGCAGAAACACCGCCAGCACCAGCACGATCACGGTGTTGACCGTGAGGCCCACGGTGGTGCCAAGCAAGCTCAGCAGCTGCTGGCTGAATTGGCGGGCCAGCTGGCTGGTGCGGGTGAGCAGTTCGCTGCTGATGTCGCCGAAATCGGTGGGCAGACCCCGCGCCACCGCCCAGGCCTGCAGCTGCTGCAACAGGGTTTCCCCCTGGGCCAACCAGCCCGGCAGGGCCGTGATCAGCTCGCCCAGCTGCTCGATCAGCCGGGGCACCAGCCAGACGGCGGCCAGGCCGATCAGGCCCACACTCACCCCCACCACCAGGGCGTAGGCAAGCCAGCGCGGTAGACCGCGGCCCATCAGCCAGCGGCTGGGCAAATCCAGCAGGAAGGCGATCAGGGCCGCCGCCACAAACAGGGCCGGGAAGGGCGCCAGGGGCAACAGCAGCTGGCGCAGCACCCAGAGATTGAGCACCAGCAAGGGCAGGGCCAGGCCGGCCTTGAGCCAGGGGGGCAGAACGAGCCGTTCCAGCATCAGCCCATCTGCTCCAGGTAAACCCGGCTGCCCAGCTGCTGCAGCCGGGTGTCCTTGGCCGTTACCTGGCCGTGCAACCCATCTCGGTAGTCCGAGATCTCCTGGGCGAGGCGGGGATCAGCGGTTGCCAAGATTTGCGCCGCCAGCAGGCCAGCGTTGAGGCCATTACCGATCGCCACCGTGGCCACCGGGATACCAGCGGGCATCTGGACGATCGAATGGAGCGAATCCACACCCGATAGGGCCCGGCTTTGCACCGGCACTCCGATCACCGGCAGGGTGGTGAGGGCCGCCACCATGCCGGGCAGATGGGCGGCGCCGCCTGCGCCAGCGACGATCACCTTGAAGCCGCGCCCGCGGGCCATCTGGGCAAATTCCACCATCTCCAGGGGAGTGCGATGGGCAGAGAGCACCCGCACCTCTACCGCCACCCCAAACTGCTCCAGCACCTGCACCGCCGGCTGCATCGTGGGCAGGTCTGAGTCGCTGCCCATCACCACCGCGACTCTGGGAACACCGGGGGCCGCGGGCGAATCGGAAGGGGGGACGGCAACCACGCAGGCGCAGGCGGAGAATGGCATTGTCCCGTCTGGCGGCCCTTCTGCCCATGCGCTGGCTCAGCAATGTGCGACTGCCCCAGGCCCAGCGCTGCAGCCATGGCGCCAACCAGCGCTGGCGCATCGGCCTGGATGACGACGATCTGATCAGCCTGGTGGAGCCTTTGCCCGCCGGCAGCCGGGCCGCCGGTGACGACTGGCACGGCGACTGGCTCAGCCCGGCCGGGGTGGATCTGCAGATCAACGGCGGCCTTGGCCTGGCTTTTCCGGAGCTCACGCCGGCCGATCTTCCCCAGCTGGAAGCGCTGCTGGAGCTGCTCTGGCGCGATGGGGTCGAAGCGATCTGCCCCACCCTGGTGACCTGCGGCGTTGCACCCCTGCGCCAGGCCCTGGCCGTGCTGGCCGAGGCGCGGGCAGCCCACCGACCGGGCCGCTGCCAGCTGCTGGGCGCCCACCTGGAGGGTCCCTTCCTTGAACCCAGTCGCCGGGGCGCCCATCCCGCCCAGCACCTGGCCGCCCCGAGCCTGGCCGCCCTGCTGCAGCGCATCGACGGCTTTGAAAGCGACATCGATCTGGTGACCCTGGCCCCAGAACTGGAGGGGGCCGGCGCCGTGATCACCGCCCTGGCCGAGCGGGGAATCGTGGTGAGCCTGGGCCACAGCGCGGCCACGGAAGCCCAGAGCCACGCCGCCTTCACTGCCGGGGTGACGATGCTCACCCACGCCTTCAACGCCATGCCTGACATGCACCGGCGCGCGCCAGGGCCGGTGGCGGCTGCCGCCCTGCGGGGGGATGTGGCAATCGGCCTGATCGCCGATGGGGTGCACGTGGCCCCCACCATGGCGGTACTGCTGCAGCGACTGGCACCAGAGCAGGTAGTGCTGGTGAGCGATGCCCTGGCCCCCTACGGCCTCGGCGAAGGCCAGCACCGCTGGGATGAGCGCTTGCTGATCGTGGCCGACGGCAGCTGCCGGCTGGAAGACGGCACCCTGGCCGGCGTCACCCTGCCCCTGCTGGAGGGGGTGCGGCGCCTGGCCCAGTGGACCAGTGAGCCGGCCCGGGCCATCGCCGCCGCCACCGTGCTGCCCCGGCGGGTGCTGGGCGATGACCGCAGCCTCGACCAGATGCTGCTGGGCATGCCCCTGGCGGAAACCCTGCGCTGGCAGGTGGGGCCCGCCGGACTCAGCTGGCAGCGGCCCGGAGCAGAAGTCACTCCCTAGGATCCGCGCCACGACCGGATATGCCCATGGCCCCCGACCAGCTACTGGAAGCCAACCAGGCCGAAAAACTCGAGGTGAAGGGCTACTTCGAAACCACCGGCTTTGAGCGCTGGAATCGCATCTACAGCGACAGCGACGACGTCAACCGGGTGCAGCGCAACATCCGCATCGGCCACCAGAAGACGGTGGACAACGTGCTGGCCTGGCTGCAGGAGCAGGGCGGATTGGAGAGCCGCAGCTTCTGTGATGCCGGCTGCGGCGTAGGCAGCCTGACCCTGCCTTTAGCCCAGCTGGGTGCGGGCTCAATCGCCGCCTCCGACCTCTCCGCCGCGATGGTGCAAGAAGCGGAGCGCCGCGCTGGTGAGCTGGGCGTCAAGCCCGGCCAGATCAGCTTCCTGGCCTCCGATCTCGAGAGCCTGGAGGGCCGCTACGACACGGTGATCTGCCTGGATGTGTTCATCCACTACCCCCAGGCCCCGGCCGAGGAGATGGTGCGCCACCTGGCCTCGATGGCGGAGAGCCACCTGATCGTGAGCTTCGCTCCATACACGCCGCTGCTAGCCCTGCTCAAGGGAATCGGCCAGCTGTTCCCAGGTCCCAGCAAGACCACCCGGGCCTACACCCTGCGCGAGGCGGGCATCGTGGCCGCCGCGGCCAAAGCCGGCTTCAAGCCCATGCGCCGCAGCCTCAACAAGGCGCCCTTTTACTTCTCAAGGCTGATCGCCTTCGAGCGGGACTGACCCCGCAAAGCGGGCAATCCCGCAGACCAACCAGCCCCCTGATTCGATGCCAGACTCTTGCTTGGCAGAGGGCCCCGGGCAAAAGCACGATGAATGAAATTCTTTTTGTCGTGGAAGAAGCCGAGGACGGGTCATTCCGAGCCAACGCCGTTGGCAGTTCTATTCACACAGAGGCGGAGGATTTGGAGCAGCTGCATCAAGAGATTCGTGATGCAGTGCACTGCCACTTTGAGGAGGGTGATGCGCCCCCGTTGATACGGCTTCATCACGTGCGCCAGGAACTGCTGGCCCTGTGAAGATCCCCCGTGATCTCGATGGTGCAGAACTAGCGCGGCGGTTAGCCCGATTTGGCTATGCCGTGACGCGACAAAGTGGCAGCCACATGCGACTCACTCGCCTGCTGCCGAACGGGCGGGCAGCAACACCTCACCATCCCCGCCCATAAACCTTTGCGTGTGGGCACACTCCGACAGATCCTCAAGGACGTGGCCAATCAAGTTGGCACCAATCTGGACGCGCTGATCCAAGCGCTGGATGCCTGATCGCCTTCGAGCGGGGCTGATTAGCGGCTGGCCCGCACCACCCGAAACGTCAGGTTGAGGCGCTGCTGCTGCAGCCGCAGCCGGCGCGGCAGGGCGTGCTGCCACCACAGCTGGGTGGGGGGCTCCATCAACAGCAAATCGCCGTTGTGCAATGGAATGCTGAACGGGGTGCAGTCGTCAAAACCAGCAGGCAACTGGCAGGCACCGGAGGCGACAGCGGCGCGATTGCGCGGGCTCGGCTGGGGCCGCAGGCGGAAGTCGCGGGGGGCTCCAAGGCTGAGGGAGGCGATCGGTGCGGCGGGCTCGAGCTCGGGTTCATCGTCCGCATGCCAGCCCATGGCGTCGCGGCCGTCGCGGTAGCGATTGAGCAACAGGGAGTTGAAGCGCCAGCCCGTGAGCACCTGCAGGGCCTCGCGCAGCTCGGCGGCAGCCGGCGACCAGGGCTCAATCGCGTTGGCCAGGCCGCTGTAGCTGTAGCCGCAGCCGGGATCGGCCATCCAGCAGGTGAGCCGCGGCAGCAGGTGGCGGCGGCCGTAAATCGTGATCGCCTCCTGCTTCCAGGGCACCTCGAGCTGCAGGCGCTCCAGCAGCTCAGCCGCGGCGCTGGGCGCCAGCCAGGCCGGCCAGTGGCGCAGGTGCAGGCCCGGGGCTTGAACTTCAGCCATCGGCAGCTCCGCGCAGGGCTTCGGGCAGGGGCGCCTCCAGCGCAAGCAGGCCGCCATCGGGGCAGACCAACCGCAGCCGGTGGGCGTGCAGGTGGTAACCACCATCCCCCGGCAGGGCCTGCTCGGCGGCCAACCCGCCCGGGACGTAGAGCGGATCGCCCAGCAGGGGCGCCCCGGCGGCGGCGGTGTGGATGCGGATCTGGTGGGGCCGCCCCGTAGCGATCGTGACCTCCACCAGCCAAGCCCGCTCGCCTCGCTCCAGCAGACGCAATTCGCTGCGGGCCGGCAGGGCAACCGGATCCGCCGGAGCCGCGGCCCATATGGTGCCCAGCCGGGTATGGGGACAGCGACCAATCGGCGTGGTGAGGCTGAGCTGTTGGTCGGGCTCCAGCGCCAGCAAGGGGGAGTCGGGGACCGGGGGCTGGAGCAGGGCCCGGTAGGTCTTGGTGCAGCGGCGTTGCGCCGTGCTCTCCCGCAGCAAGGCACTGAGCCAGGCACGGCTGGCGGAACGGCGGGCACACACCAGCAGGCCGGAGGTGAAGCGGCCCAGGCGGTGCACGGGCCGGGCGTCAGGCCAGCGGGCCTGCAGCTGGGCCAGCAGGGTGTGCTCCAGGAAGCCACCGGCCGGCAGCACCGGCAGGCCGCTGGGCTTGTTGAACACCAGCAGGTCGCCGTTGTCGAACAGGGGGCTGGGCAGCACCGGCACGGCCGCCTCCTGCCAGGGGGGCCGATGCCAGATCAGCTGATCTCCGGCTGCGAGGGCCCCATCGGCCTGGAGCTGCTGGCCGTTCCTGGAGATCTCCCCGGCGGCGAGGCGCTGCAGCCAATCGGTAGGCGTTGAATGGCGATAGCGACCGGCATAAAAAGCGCTGACGCTCTGGCCGGCGACCCTGGGGGCGATGCGATCCCTGTAGGCGAAGCCGCCATTGAGGGCGGGACCTAGCCAGCCTGTCTCAGTCAACAAGCCCGTGCTCGAGGGCGTAGCGCACCAGTTCGGTGCGGCTGGCGGTGCCGGTTTTGATGAACAGCCGACTGACGTACTTCTCGACGTTGCGGATCGAGGTTTCCAGCCGCCGGGCGATTTCTTTATTCATCATCCCCTCGGCCACCAGCTGCAACACGCTGGCCTCCCGCGGCGTGAACACATGCTCGGGCGCGCTGGCTGGCTTCTTGGCACTGCCCGTGGCGAGCAGGGAGCGAATCTCGGTAATCTGCTTGGACAGCTGGCCAATGTCGGCATCGGCGAAGCGGGCCGCCTCCGCCAGCAGCCGCTGCTGGCGCTTGACGACGTTATGGACCCGGGCCACCAACTCGTCGGGATCGAAGGGTTTGGGGATGTAGTCGTCGCAGCCGGCCTGGAAGCCGGTGACGCGATCAGCAGTCATGCCCTTGGCGGTGAGGAAGATCACCGGCGTGCCACCCAGGCGCTCGTCGGCGCGCAACTTCTGGAGCAGCCCGTAGCCATCGAGGCGGGGCATCATCACGTCGCTGAGAATGACGTCAGGCAGCATCTCCTGGGCCACGGCCCAGCCCTCCTCGCCATCGTTGGCGGTGGTCACCGCGAAGCCCTCGTCCTCCAGATAGGCCTTTACAGCTGTGCGCAGGCCGGGCTCGTCGTCGACCAGCAGCAGGCGCACGGGCGTCACTTCTGGTTCCTGGGCCGGGGTCAGATCTGGGTTCATGGCGGCCACTCTGCACAAATCAGTCTGCAGGCGCTCAGCGGGAGCGTCCAGGCACGATCTGCTCGGATTCCCGCAAGCTGCCGCTATAGCCGAGCTGGCGGGCCAGGGGGCCCAGGCCAGCTGGATCCTTGCCGGCTTGCTCGGGGAAGCAGGTGGCCCACCACACCAGGTGGTCGATGTGATTGGCGGGCGTTATCGCTCCGCCCGGGTTCAGCTCGCGGATGTAGAGGTTGGGGCCATCGCTAGTAACCCGCATCGGCGCCGAAGGGGTGCAGCGGATGGTTTCGCTGCGCACCTTGACGTCGTTGGGCTGCTCATCCCAGAGCTTGATGCGCCACAGGCCGGGGGTCTTGGCATCAGCTACAGCCCCATAAATACCAATCGCCTGCTTGCCGCCCAGGCCGGGGCGCTCCTGCAGCAGCAGCAGTCCTGGCGGCCGGGCATCCTCTGGCCGCACCCCGCCGCCCTCCGCCCAGCTGGGTGGCGCCAGCGCTGCTGCAAGGGCCACCAGCAATAGGGTTCTGGTTGGCAACATGGAAGCCTGCAAGCACCCCATGCTCGCCTACCTCGACCACCACGCCACCACTCCCTGCGATCCGGCGGTGGTGGCGGCGATGGCGCCCTGGTGGAGCGAGCACTGCGCCAATCCAGCCAACCGCCTTTATCGCCCGGCCCTGGAAGCTGCCGCCGCCGTGGAGCGGGCCCGGGGCCAGCTGGCCCGAGTGCTGGGCAGCAGCGCCGAAACCGTGATCTTCACCAGCGGCGCCACCGAAGCCAACAACCTGGCCCTCAAGGGGGTATGCGAAGCGGCCCTGGCAGCTGGCACCCCCCGGCGGCGACTGGTGAGCCTGGTGAGCGAACACCGGGCCGTGCTCGACCCTCTGGCCTATCTGGGCCGCCACGGGTTTCCGGTGAGCCTGGTGCCCATCCAGCCCGATGGCCTGGTGGATCTGGCCCAGCTGGAGGCGGCCCTCGGCGACGACGTCCTGCTGCTGAGCGTGATGGCCGCCAACAACGAAATCGGTGTGCTCCAGCCCTTGGCCGCCATCGCGGCCCTCTGCCGGCAGCGGGGAGTGCTGCTGCACGTGGACGCCGCCCAGGCCGCCGGCCACATCCCCCTTGCCATCGACAAGCTGGGCATCGACTTGCTCAGCCTCAGCGGCCACAAGTTTTATGGACCCAAGGGGGTAGGGGCTCTGCTGGTGCGCCCGGGGCTCAAGCTGGCTGCCCAGCTCCATGGCGGCAGCCAGCAGGACGGCCGCCGGGCCGGCACCCTGCCGGTGCCCCTGGTGGTGGGGCTGGGCCACGCGCTACTGGGGGCTGAGGCTGATCGGGAGGAGCGGGCCGGGCAGCTGGGAACCCTGCGAGACCAGCTCTGGGAGGGCCTGCGCGACCTCGGCGGCATCGAGCTCAACGGGGTGGAGCTCAACGGTGGAGCGCCGCGGCTGGCCCACAACCTGAACGTGACGGTGCAAGGGGTGGATGGCACGCGCCTGCACCGGCTGCTGCGCCAGCGGCTCGCCGTGAGCAGCGGCTCGGCCTGTAGCCAGGGCTCCCCCTCCCATGTGCTGGCGGCCCTGGGCCGCAGCCGTCAGCAGGCGGCCGCCTCGATCCGCTTCGGGCTGGGGCGTGGCAGCAGCGATGCCGAGATCACCCTGGCCATCGAAACAGTTGCGGCCGCGGTGCGGGAGCTGCGCTGAGAGCAGAGGCCAGCCCACCAAGCTCAGCGCGTCAACAAAATGAAGCCGAGTACCCCCACCACACCCAGCAGGGCTTGAGCCAACCTGCTCACCAACATCCCCACCAGCACCGCCAACCCCACCTGCAGAGCCCTGCCCAGGCCACCGCGGGCCGCCAACCACTGGGCCAGACTCGCCCCCAGGAAGGGGCCCAACAGCAGGCCCAGCAGGGGGCCACCAACGGGCAGGGCCGGCAGCAGCCCGAGAAGGCCCACCAGCAAGCCCAGTCCGGCGCCCAAACCCGCCCAACGACTGGCCTGAAGCTTGGCTGGACCAAGCACCAACCCCAGGGCCTCGGCGCCCCAGCCGAGCACCAGCAGCACTAGCGCCAGCAGCAACGACGGCCAACCCGCACTCCAGCCCACAGCCCAGATCCACAGCAGCGCCCCTAGGGGCAGCAAGGCCAATCCCGGCAGCACGGGCAGCAACGCACCGGGGATGGCTAACGCCTGAATACCCAGGCAGAGCCACCAAAGCAGCGGGGCGGCATTGCTCAAAGCATCACAACTGGGATGCGCGCTGCTGCCTTCATAGCTACCGTCCGGCGCATCTGCCCTTGATCATGGCCCTCACCCCATCCAGCGACAGCCGACTGCACGTGCTCCAGGCCGTGGAAGACGGCTGGGCTGCTTTTTGCCGCGCCCCCTGGGCTTTTTTGCTGTTTGAGGCCCTCTCTGCCCTGATCCTGCTGCCCTTCGCCGCCCTGGCCGCCGTAGGCGGGGCTCGCCTAGCCAGCGTGAATGAGGTGATGGCTGTGCACCCCACCGGCGCCTGGGCCGCCCTGATCGTGGGCGTGATCGGCTACGTGATCATTGCCCTGTGGACCGTGGTTGGCCTGACCCGCGGCGCCTGGCTGAGCCTGGAGGGCCGCAAGCCCTGCTTCGCCGACTTCACCCGCTGGGACCGTCCCGCCAGCGCCCGCCTGCTTGGTTCCGGCATCCTGCTGGCAATCGTCATAGCCGTGGCCGGTGCCATCGCCACCCTGATCGGGGCAGGCCTGGGCAAGCTCAACGAGGCCCTCAGCGTGATCCCCATGATCGTGGTGGCAATTTTCTACATCTGGCTGCTGGTCACCCAGAAGTTCCTGATTCAGGTGTCACTACTGGGCACAGCTAATCCCACCAAAACCATTGGTTCTGGCGTGAACGTAGTGAATCCCAGCTGGTGGCTGGTGCTATGGCTCGGAATCATCGAGGGCGTGGTCCACACCATCGGCGGCCTGTTCAGCTACGGCGGCCTACTGGTGGTGGTACCCCTAGTGCTGTGCATCTCAACCGCCGCCTTCCGCCAGCTGTTTGGCGCCGAAGACCGCACCGGCCTGATCGGCTGACATTTAAAAATTCAGCAAGAGTGCATCGAGCCCTCAAATTTAAGGCGACCTTAAGGATCGGCAAAAGAGGCTCATTGTGCTCAACAGCACAATCCCAACTAAACCCTTACAGCCAAAATAACTATTAGCTATAGATCCATCGGTGCCTCCGATTGTCAGCAGTCTAAAAGCACAAGCAAAATATTTTAATTACGTAATAATAGGTCCTCGGGTACTCCCCTCTAATTCATCACTTCTGCGTCAACGAGCAGCAAGGCTCAGCGTTTTACTGGTATGCGTTGGGCTTTTGGCATTCACGATTGACGTACCGATTGCCCTGCTTACCTCAACACACCCGCTGCCGAGAGAGATTAGCAATATCCTCCGGCTTGCAGAAATAGGTGGCCACGGCACTGGTGCAGCAATGATTCTCATTGCTGCTCTAGCGATAAAGCAAATCAACTGGCGCAAAAAGAGGGACCGATTAATTGCCTGCCAACTAATCGCCGGAAGCTACCTTGGCGCATTAATAGTTGACCTTCTAAAGCTAACGATAAACCGTGTAAGGCCCCATTCAGCACTGCTTAATCTACGAACCAGCTTTCTCGACACTTTCGGGCAAGAATTACTCAAACCCGATTCCGTTAGGGAGTCTCTGGGCAACATAGGATTAAGAATATTCTTATTTCTTAAGTGTGTCGTTTTTGTTAATTGTGT
>NZ_JAGQDB010000080.1:0-10174 GCF_024346495.1 Cyanobium sp. A1C-AMD
CGAGGGCCGGGCCCCCGAGGCCCTGGCGGAGCTGCCCGATCCGGATCGGGTGCTGATCGGCGGAGGTGGCCGCGAGCGCGCGGCGGTGCTGGCTGCGGTGCTGCAGCGGCTGCGGCCTGGCGGGGTGGTGGTGATCCCCCTGGCCACGTTGGAAGCTTTGGCGGAGTTGCGGCCGCTGCTGGAGCAGGCGGGCTGCCAGGTGGCGCTGGCCCAGCACCAGGCCTGGCGCGGTGCCCCTCTCGCCGATGGCACCCGCCTGTCGCCGCTCAATCCGGTGTTGGTGTTGAAGGGGCGGCTGCCTTGATGGCCTCTAGCCGCACCGCCGTGCCCACCTGGATGCCCTGGGCTGCGGCCTGGCCGGCGGCAAGCTCCAGCACGCCGTCCACCTCCTGATCAGGGCCGTAGCTGCGGCAGGGCAGGTGCAGGCAGGGTTTGGTGTGGGCTTCGATCGCCACCACCCGGCCGCCCTGCACAAACAACATGTCGAGGGGTTCGGGGGTGCGGTGCATCCAGAAGCGCGCCAGAGACGGCGGGTTGTAGGGGAACCACATGCCCCGCAATGGCGCTAGCGCCGGCCGCAGCTGCAGGCCCTTGCTCTGCTTTTCGGGGGTGTCGGCCACCTCCATGGCGATACAGCGATCAGGCGCCAGGCACCACCGGGCCGTGATCGGCAGCCATTGGGGCGGCGGCGTGAAGCCGCACAGCAGGGCAGCCACCCCAGGTAGGGCTAGCCCCCAGCCGCGTCTGGCGCTCATTCGCGGGCCTCCAGCTGGGGCAGCCGCTCGCTCAGGCAATAGCCCTGACCGCGGATCGTGTGGATCAGCCGTCGTTCGCCGCCCTCCTCCAGCTTCTGGCGCAGGTAGCGCACATAGACCTCAATCACGTTGCTGCTGCTGTTGCTGGCCTGCTCGTCGTTCCATACCTGGCGCAGGATCAACTCCCGGCTCACCACAGTGCCCTTGCGCTCCAGCAGCAGCAGCAGCAGCTGGTATTCCCTGGCCGTCAGGCCCACGGGCCGCGCTCCCCGTTTCACTTGGCGGGTGCTGGGATTCAGCACCAGGTCGCCCACCTGCAGTAGCTGGGCCGGCACATTGGCGCGGCTTGTGAGATCTAGATGCAATCGCAGCCGCATCAGCAGGTCGCTGGGGCCGAGGCTCGAAAGCCAGAAGTCGTCTGCTCCTGAGCTGAGGCAGTGGACCCGCGCCTCCACCGTGTCGTCGCCCACATCCAGCAGCACGGGGATGGGGCCCCACTGTTCTCGCAGGGAGGCGATGCGGCCCGAATCGCCGCTGGAAAGCAGCACCGCATCTGGGGTTGCCCCAGCCGGCACAGGCTCCCTGCAGCACGAGTAGCCGGAAGCCTCCAGCCGTGGCGCCAGGGCCTCGGCTTCCGGGCCCAGCAGCAGGATGTGGGAATCGTTCATGGCGCCGTGCCGTTGCCGGGCTTGGCCACGTGGGGCAGGCCCCAACCCAATTTGTTGCGCAGCACCTGGAAAAACTCGTGGTCGGCCAGCCGCACAAAGCGCGCGGGCTGCTCGCTGCGGCGTACCAGGATTCGATCCTCCGGCCAGATGTAACAACCAGCGCTGCCATCCACCACCATCATCAGTCGCTCGGGCGTGGCGGGAAACACCGTCACCGGCTCGCGGTCGCTGAACACCAGGGCGCGCGAAGCCAGCGAATGGGGTGCGATCGGCGTGAGTTGCAGCACCGGGCAGTCGGGGGTGATCACCGGTCCGCCGGCGCTGAGGGCGTAGGCGGTGGAGCCGGTGGGGGTGGCGAGGATCACCCCGTCGGCGGCGATATCGACTGGGGCATGGCGGCCGATGGCGATTTCGAAGTGGCACATCGAGGTGAGCGGCTCGCGGTGCAAGGCCATTTCGTTGAGGCAGAGCACCTCCCAGCGCCGCTGCTCGCCGCGCATCACGCTGACGATCAGCATCGTGCGCTCCTCCACCGTCCACTCGCCGGAGAGCACCTGCTCCAGGGCCCCCTCCAGCTGGTGCAGGTAGGCCTCCGCCAGAAAGCCCAGATGGCCCGTATTGATGGTGAGGATCGGGACGCCAACCGGAGCCGTTTGACGGGCAGCTGACAGCACGGTGCCGTCGCCGCCCAGCACCACCGCCAGGCTTAGGTCCCGGTCGAAGCCGGCCGGCACGCAGGCCGCATAGCCCCGGGTGCGCAGGTGCTGGTCGGGGTTGGCGAAACCCACCATGCCGCCGGAGCTGCTAACCCGCACCACGCCGTAGCCGGCCGCCGTAAAACGCGCCTCGATGGCGTCGGCGGTGGACAGGGCGAGGTCCTTGCCGTCATTCACGATCAGTCCGACGCGGGGCACCGATCGGGAAGCGAGGGGCTGTCCGAGTTTATGGGGCTCCAATCAAACCGCCCAACTAAAACTGCTCCAGGAAGCGCAGGTCGCTGGTGTAGAGGCGGCGAATGTCGTCGATGCCGTGGCGCACCATGCAGAAGCGCTCGACACCCAGGCCAGCGGCAAAGCCGCTCCAGCGCTCTGGATCAAGGCCCATACCGGTGAGCACGGCGGGGTCGACCATGCCGCAGCCCATCACCTCCAGCCAGCGGCCACGCCACTGCACATCCACCTCGGCGCTGGGTTCGGTGAAGGGGAAGTAGCTGGCCCGAAAGCGCACCGGTAGGTCGCCGAAGAACTGTTGCAGAAAGGCCGTGACGGTGCCGCGCAGGTGGCTGAAGTCCAACCCCTCATCAATCGCCAGCACCTCCACCTGGTGGAACACGGGCGAGTGGGTGGCATCCACGGCGTCGCGGCGATAAACCCGCCCTGGGGCGATCACCCGCACTGGCGGTGGGTTGTTCTCCAGGTAGCGGATCTGCACCGGCGAGGTGTGGGTGCGCAGCAGTTGGCTATCGCCCAGATAAAAGGTGTCCTGCATGTCCCGGGCGGGGTGATGCTCGGGGATGTTGAGGGCCGTGAAGTTGTAGTAGTCGCTCTCGATCTCAGGCCCCTCCGATACCCGATATCCCAGGCCGGCAAAGATGTCGACGATCTCTTCGATCGTGCTGATTAAGGGGTGGCGGTGGCCCGGCGGCGTGAAGCTGCAGGCCGCAGTGACGTCAATGGTTTCGCCGGCGAGACGCTCGGCCATGGCTGCGCTTTTCACTGCCGTAAGCCGCTCGCCAAGGAGCGCCTGCACCTGCTCTTTGAGCACGTTGGCCCTTTGGCCGATCAGGGGCCGCTCATCGCCAGGCAGCTTGCCCATGGCGCCGAGCACGCCAGAAAGGCGCCCCTTCTTGCCGAGCAGTCCCACTCGAAGTTCTTCCAGTTCAGCAGCGGTGCTGGCGGTGGAGATCTCTGCTGCAGCCTGGCTTTCCAGCGCCTGGAGCTGGTCGGTGAGCTGCTGCAGGGAAACGGTGGCGCTCACGGCAGGGGCGGAGGGATTGCTGACTGTAAGGAGCCACCCCAGTTACGTTGCGGCTAAATGGCGTTAGGCCCGATGGCACCGCTCAAGATCCTGATCAGCAACGACGACGGGGTCTTCGCTGAAGGCATTCGAACTCTGGCCAATGCGGCCCTGGCCCGCGGCCACCAGGTGAGTGTGGTGTGTCCTGACCAGGAGCGCTCCGCTACGGGCCACGGTCTCACCCTGCAGACCCCTATTCGGGCGGAGCGGGCTGATGAGTTGTTCGATGATGGCGTCCAGGCCTGGGCCTGCAGCGGCACCCCCTCGGACTGCGTCAAGCTCGCCCTGTTTTCTTTGCTGGATGAGTGGCCGGATCTGGTGCTCTCCGGCATCAACCACGGCCCCAACCTGGGCACAGATGTGCTGTATTCCGGCACGGTGAGTGCGGCGATGGAGGGCACGATTGAGGGCCTTCCCGCCCTGGCAGTAAGTAGTGCCGACTTTCAATGGCGCCAATTTGCGCCAGCGGCACGCCTCGCCCTCGATGTGGCTGAGCGGATGCTGGCGGAGGGTTGGCCCAGCAACATGTTGCTCAATCTCAATGTGCCGCCCCGGCCGGCTGAGGCGATTGGAGAGCTGCGCTGGTGCAATTCAGCGGTGCGTCGCTACACCGACCAGTTCGAGCAGCGGGTAGACCCCCGCGGCCGCAGCTACTACTGGCTGGCGGGGGAGGTGGTCAACGATCTGGAGGCCCAGGTGTCGGGGCCGGCGGCCTGGCCCACCGATGTGGCCCAGATCAATGCCGGTGGTGTCTCCCTGACGCCGCTCCAACCGGATATTTTCTGGCGCGGCCGCACGGCTGATCTGCCGGTTTGGTGAGCGGCCGATAATCAGGCTGTGCGGTAAACCCGCTGCAGCAGCCAGAGGCTGATCCAGAGCCCGATCAGATGGGCAAACAGCACCTGGGTGTTGCCCAGCACGGCCAACATCTCGATCGAGGTGATCGGTAGACCGATCACTCGCCCGGCCACGCCAGGGGTTGCCTGGATCTGGGCACCAAAGAAGCCGGGCACCTGTTGGGAGGCCTGCACAAACAGGCTGCCGGCCAGCGACTGATAGCCCAGCACCGCCAGGGTGATGCCGGCCAGGTCGGCCAGCACGCCCCGCTTGATCAGCCGCGTTGTTTCACCCTTGCTGGGCCGCACCGGCGAATTGAGGGCCCGGCCGCAGCGCACCACCAGCCAGCTCTGCCAGATGCACCAGATCAGCAGCAGGAAGGCGATGGTGGTGAGCGAGATGCCAGGCCCCAGGCCGAGGGCGCGGGCTGAATTGGCCGCCAGGCGGCCGCCGATGTTGTTGAAAAGCAGCACCCCAACCACCACCACTCCCAGCACCACCTGGGACCAGAGCCGAATCCAGCCCAGGCGCCGCAATGCCGCGGCGATTAGCTGCAGGTCGAGGCGGTCAGCCATTCAGCCATCCAGATGGGTGACCCAAAGGTGCCATGGGAGAATCGATTTGGCTCCCGTTGCCTTTGGGTTCCGTAGCGTTGATACCCCTGCGATCCCCCCAGGAGGCCCTGCGCCCCACGGCCATCGCCCTCGGCAGCTTTGATGGCCTGCATCAGGGCCATCGCCGCGTCATCTCGGCGGTTACTGCTGCGGCTGGCAACGAAGCGGCGGCGATTCCCACGGTGGTGAGCTTTTGGCCCCATCCCCGCGAGGTGCTGCACGGCGAGGCGCGCTTGCGGCTCGACCTGCCCGCTGAAAAGCTGCATCTGCTGGAGCCCCTGGGCATTGAGCAGCTGGTGCTGGTGCCCTTCAGCCGGGAGCTGGCCGCCCTCAGCCCCGAGGCCTTCGTGGAGCAGGTGCTCGTGGGCCAGCTGGCGGCCCAGCGGGTCGCCGTCGGTGACAACTTCCGCTTCGGGGCCGGCCGAAGTGGCGACAGTCAGGCCCTGGCGGTGATTGGTGCCCGTCACGGCATCGAGGTGCAGGTGCTGCCGATGCTCTGGGATGGCGAGGAGCGGGTGAGCAGCAGCCGCATCCGCCGGGCCCTAGGGGCCGGAGATCTGGCGGAAGCCCGCCGCTTGCTGGAGCGTCCCTATCGCTTCAGCGGGCTAGTGGTGCGTGGTCGCGGGCTTGGTAAGCAACTCGGTTGGCCCACCGCCAACCTGCAGGTGGATGGCCGTAAGTTTTTGCCGCTGGAGGGGGTTTATGCAGCGACCGCGTCTGTGGAAGGTGAGGCCATGTTGCCGGCGGTCATGAACCTCGGCCCCCAGCCCACGGTGGATCCCACGTCTCCCTCGGCGGTGGAGGTGCACCTGCTCGATCGGCAGCTGGAGCTTGAGGGATTGGAGCTGGTGGTGGAGCCGCTGCAACTGCTGCGCCGCCAGCAAACCTTCGCCAGCTTTGAGCAGCTCGCAGCCCAGATTGCGGCCGATGCCCAGCTGGCCCGTGCCTTATGCGCCGGGATAGGCGTGGGTGAGACCCCAGCCAATGAAGGTTGCGATCCCGCCGAGCAGCAGAATCCCTGAAATCAGCACCAGCATCGGGCTGTCGGTATTGGCCCGATTTGGCTCGCCTGCCATTGGCCCCCTGTGTGATGGATCCCACCCTAGACAGCTCCTCCAGCCCCGCTCGCGACCGTCTGCTTGATGCCAACCTCGATCGGGCTCGGGAGGGCTTGCGGGTGCTGGAAGATTGGGCCCGCTTTGGCCTCGATCGGGGCGATTTGGTGGTGCGCACCAAGGACATGCGCCAGCGGCTGGGCAGGTTGCATCGCGATGCCTACAAATTTGCGCGCCATACCGCCACCGATCCGGCCGCGGGCCTCGGCCATCCGGCCCAAGCGGAGCGATCCAGCCCCAGCGCCGTGGTGGGTGCCAACGCCGGCCGGGTGCAGGAGGCTTTGCGGGTGCTGGAGGAATTTGGGCGCAGCAGCGATCCCCTGCTGGCTGAGGAGGCCTCAGCTCTGCGCTATCTGCTCTACGACCTGGAAGTGGATTTGTTGCAGGCCTGTCGTCTGGCCGCTGCGGGCGGGGCGGGCCGCCGAGAGCTGCTGGCTAGCTGCCGCCTTTATTTAGTTACCTCGCCAGTGCCCGACCTGGAGGGGGTGGTAGCCGCCGCCCTGGGGGCCGGGGTACGCCTGGTGCAATACCGCGCCAAGGAGGCCGCCGGTCTCGATGACCTGCAAAAACTCAGCCAGGCCCGGGCCCTGCGCCAACTCTGCGCCGCCCATGGAGCCCTGTTTTTGGTGAATGATCGAATTGATATTGCCCTGGCGGTGGAGGCCGACGGGGTGCACCTGGGCCAGGGGGATCTGCCGCCGGCGGTGGCGCGCCAGCTGCTGGGCCCCGATCGGTTGATTGGCCGCAGCACCCATGCCCTGGACCAGCTGCAGCAGGCGGTCAGCGATGGCTGCGACTACCTGGGAGTCGGCCCGGTGGAAGCCACCCCCACCAAGCCCGGCCGGGAGCCGGTGGGGCTCGATTACGTACGCCAGGCCGCGGCGGCTAGTCCGATCCCCTTCTTTGCCATCGGCGGGCTGGAGGCCAGCAAGGTGGCGGCGGTGCGGGCTGCTGGAGCCCAGCGGATTGCGGTGGTGCGGGCGATCACCGAGGCGGTTGATCCGGCTGCCGCCACCGCCGAGCTGCTGGCAGCACTTGAGGCGCCGGCTCTGTGATCACCCTGCAGGTAAACGGCGATCAGCGAGTTTGCTCAGACGGGCTCCATTTGGAGCAGGCCCTGCTGGAACTGGGCTACAAACCCCGCTTGGTGGTGGTGGAGTTCAACGGCACGATTTTGCCCAGACAGCTCTGGCCCGCCCAGCCGGTGGTGGAATCCGATGTGCTGGAGGTGGTCACCATTGTGGGCGGTGGTTCCTAGATTTCGACCAATTGCTTTTAGCGCCTTGGCGCTTTCAACCCGTTTGGTTTTGCGGCGCTGTTTCAGCTTGTTGGCCGTGCCGATGTTGGCCCTGAGCCTGTTGGTGGTGCACCCCAGCCCCAGCTGGGCCGCCAGTGGCGGCCGCATCGGTGGCGGCAGCTTCCGCTCGGCCCCCTCGATGCCAAGGAGCTATGGCGGTGGTGGCTACGGAGGAGGTGGTGGCTACAACAGCGGCTACCGCGGTGGCTACGGGGGAGGGGGCATTGGCTTTCCCTTCCTGATTCCAATGTTTGGTTTTGGTGGTGGCGGCCTGTTCGGTTTCCTTGTGCTGATGGCCGTGGGAGGTCTGTTGCTCAACGCGGTGCGAGGTGGCGGTGGCGGCGGCCAGGGGCCAGCAATTTCCGGCAGCCGCGGCGATCTGGTGGGCGGCGGCCGTCCCGATGGCCCCGTCACGATCAGCCAGTTGCAGGTTGGGCTGCTGGCATCGGCCCGCCAGCTTCAAACCGATCTGCGCCGTCTAGCTGGCAGCGCTGACACCAGCCATGCGGCGGGCCTCCAAGCCCTGCTTCAAGAGACCACCTTGGCCCTGCTGCGCCACCCCGACCTCTGGGTCTATGCCAATTCAGAGGTGGGTCAGGTTCCTTTTGGTAGTGCCGAATCAACCTTCAATCGCCTCTCGATGACTGAGCGCAGCAAGTTGCAGCGGGAGGTCACCACCAATGTGGGCGGCAAGCGCTTTAGCGATGACAGCGTGGCTGCAGGTGATAGCGATGCCAGTAGCGATTTCATCGCCGTCACCCTGCTGGTAGCAAGCCGCAGCCGGCTTGCTCTTAAGGGTTCGGGCAGTGCCGACCAGGTGCGTGATTCGCTGCAGCAGCTCGGTGCCGTCGGCGCCGCTGATCTGCTGGCGATCGAGGTGATCTGGCAGCCTGAAGGGGCCGGTGAAGTGCTGAGCACCGAAGAATTGCTGACGGCCTACCCCCAGCTCCAACACCTCTAGGACTGTTGTCCTGGTTCGAGTCCCAAACGGCGAGGGGAGATCGTTGCTTGTCCCCTTGCCCCTAACTGGCTAGCTACCCACACTGCGCTGAGTGCCGGCTGGTTTGATGCTGCGTCGCTCGCCAACCTGGGTTAATACAGCGGTGCTGCTGCAGGCCATCGAGCGCTACGAGCAGGGACTCTTGCCCCGCTCGATGCAGCTCTGGATCCAAGCGGTGCTCGAGATTGAGCAGCCCGGTTCAACTCCCCTGCGTCCAGGCTGCTGACCGGCCAGGCCCGCAGCCCAGGATCCGCAGGGCTGCCATAGCGGCGCCGTAACCGTTGTCGATGTTCACTACCGTGAGCCCGGGGGCGCAACTGGCCAACATGCCGTGCAGGGCGGCTACGCCACCGGCACTTACGCCGTAGCCCACCGCCACTGGCACGCCAATCACCGGCTGGGGCAGCAGCCCGGCCAGCACGGTGGGCAGGGCTCCCTCCATACCAGCGCAGGCGATCAGCACATCGGCATGACGCAGGTCTTCGAGGCGCTCCAGCAGCCGGTGCAGCCCCGCCACGCCCACATCCAGCACCAGCTCGGTGGCGATGCCATGGCAGGCCAGGGCCAGCTGGGCCTCGGCCGCCACCGGTAAATCGCTGGTGCCGCCGCTTAGCACCGCTACCCGACCCAGCTTTGATTCTGGGCTTGGTAGGAGGCCGGCGCTGAGACAGCGGGCCTGGGAATGGTGCCGCAGAATCCAGGCCTCCCCTCGCTCCGGCCCAAGTAGTGCTGCCACGGCTTCCGCCTTCTCAGGGGAGACGCGGGTCACAAGCGCCAGCTCTCCTGCGCCATGCAGCTCCTCCAGGATCCGGCCGATCTGCTCAGCACTTTTGTGCTCGCCCCAGATCGCCTCCACCATCCCCAGCCGCTGGCGGCGGCCAAGGTCGAGTCGATGCTCCGGGCTGCCGTTCATAGCCGCTCCCACACCATCTCAACAATGGCCGGTGTCACCCAGAGGCTGGCGTGCTGCTGGCCCCATGCCAGTTCGGCCTCCAGGTCGGCCTGCTCCGCGGCGCTCCAGAGGCCGGCGGCGGCCAGCTGGGCTGGGTAGCTAGTGAGAAAGTCAATCAACCACTGGGCTTTTGGATGGTCAGTGGGGGAGCAGGCCATCAGGCTGGAGCTATGGAGCAGCCGAAAGCCGCGGGCCTCCAGCAGCTGCGGCAGGCGCTGGGCCACGTTTGGGTCGCCGCCGTGAGCCCACCAGTGCTGGATGCAGCGGGCCCCAAACTTCGCCAGCTGGTCGCCTTTGGGGTGTAGGGCGAAGGTTTCCCATTTGATGTACTCGTGCAGCACTAGCCGGCCGCCCGGCCGTAGGGCCGCGGCCAGCCGATCCAGCAATGGCTCCAGCCTGGGCAGAAACATCGCCACCCAGCGGCACCAGGCCCCATCCCAGCTGCTCGCCCCCAGCGCCCCATCTAGTTCACTGGCTGGGTCTCGCTCCTTGGCTAGATCCCCCAGCTGGGGCATCACTTGCAACAGCTGCCGCTGCTGGCATTGCTGCTGCAGGTGCTCGAGGTAGGCCGGGGCACTGTCGATCGCCAACACCTGGCCATGGGCCCCCACCCGCTCGGCCAGGTCCAGGCTGGCGAAACCGGGGCCGCAGCCGACGTCGAGCAGTCGCTGGCCAGGGCCGAAGCCGGCCCGATCCCAGCCGGCCAGCATTTCTGGACGCCAGATCTGGTGCTGGCGCTCCAGCCGGGACCTCTCTTCGGGATGGCTGCCGAGCACGTAGGTGGCCTGGTCTGCGCCGATGCGGCTCATGGCGGCAGCAGCTCACCTTCAAAAACCAGCGGGAAGGGGTTGCCTTGCGATTGGCCGGTGGCCGCCTGGGCCAGCTGCTCGAAACGCTCCTGCACCGCCTGCACCGCTTGC
>NZ_JAGQDB010000081.1:0-10063 GCF_024346495.1 Cyanobium sp. A1C-AMD
CCTAAAGGGCCGCTGCATCGGCGAGCTCGAAGGCCTCTGGCAACAGGCCAAGGCCGAGATACGCGCTGAAAACACGCCAACGCCAGGCTGCTAAGCCCTGAGCGCAACAGCCTCGCAAGTTCCGTACAACCTGTACAGATTTAGGGACACCCAGCCAACACCTCAGTCCTCCGGCAGCTAAAACCTCCGGCAGCTCAGTACTCCGGCAGCTGAGGACGGGACCCCCGCTGCCCCTTGATCGCACCACGCTGCTTCTTGGCCGCCAGACGCCGCTGCACTGAACCACGGGTGGGCCGAGTCGCCCGACGCGGTGGTGGTGGCGGCTTGATCGCCTCCTGCAGCAGCTCCACTAGGCGCCGCTGGGCCGCCACCCGGTTTTGCCATTGGGAGCGGTGCTCACTGGCCGCAATCACCACACAACCTTCCACCAGCTTTCCCTCCAGTCGCCCCAGGGCCCGGGCCTTGATCGTGGGCGGCAGCGCCGCAGAGGCTGCCAGATCAAACACCAGCTCCACCCGTGAATCGGTGGTGTTCACGTTTTGGCCGCCGGGGCCGGAGGAGCGAGAAAAACGCCAGGCCAGCTCGGCGGCGCCGATCACCAGCGCTGGGGTCAGCCGCAGATCCGCCGTGGGTCGCAGGGGAGCCATGGATTCGGGGGAACCAAGGATTCGGGGGAGCCAAGAAATCAGCCTGTCACGGCCAACACACCGGCGATGCGCAAGGCTGGAGGCTGCGAAATTTTGGCCATGGGCTGGATCGACGAGGTCTTCGACGGCGTGCGCTATGGCCTGGAGGGCACGGTGGTCGCTGAACAGGATTCAGCCTTCCAGAAGGTGACGATCATCGACAGCCAGCGCTACGGCAAGGGCCTGCTGCTCGATGGCTGCTGGATGACTGCCGAGCGCCAGGAGCGGCACTACCACGAGGCGATCGTGCATCCGGCCCTCTGCAGCGCCGCCAGCATCGAGCGGGTGCTGGTGATCGGCGGCGGCGATGGCGGCACCGCCCGCGAGTGCCTGCGCCACGCTGGCGTGCAGCACCTCGACCTAGTGGAGATCGACGGCCTGGTGGTGGAGTGGAGCCAGCAGTACCTGCCCAGCATCGGCGGCGGCTGCTGGAGTGACCCCCGCTTCCACCTCACCGTCGGCGACGGCATCGCCTGGGCCGCGAACGCCCCTGAAGCCAGCTACGACGTGGTGATCGTGGACGGCTCCGACCCGGCTGGCCCGGCCGAGGGCCTGTTCAACAGGGCCTTCTTTGAGCAGTGCCGCCGCATCCTCAAGCCAGGCGGTGTGTTCGCCACCCAGAGCGAATCGCCCGAGGCCTTCCGAGCGGTGCATATCGACACGGTGAAGCTGATCCGTGAAGTTTTCGGCCATGCCGATCCGATGTATGGCTGGGTGCCCATGTATCCGAGCGGCTGGTGGAGCTGGACGTTCGCCGCCACAGACGGCCGTCGCTACCTGCAGCCGGATCCCGCCCGCGCCGCGGCCGTCGACTGTGGCTGTGATATCTGGTCCCCCCGCTGGCAGCGCGGCGCCTTTGATGCCGTGCCCGCCGCCATCGAACGGGAGCTGGGCTGATGTTTGACACGGATCTCTTTGACAAGGATTTGTTTGATTCAGACGGCGCCATCTACATGGGCAGCCAGCGCGAGCCCGCCGGCTGCCGCGTGGGTCTGTTTGGCGTGCCCTACGACGGCACCACCTCCTTCCGCCCCGGCACCCGCTTCGGCCCGGCGGCAATCCGCGAGGTGAGCAGCGGCCTGGAGAGCTACTGCCCCCAGCTCGATCGCGACTTGGAGGAGCTGGCCATCGCCGACCTCGGCGCGGTGGACATTCCCTTCGGCGCCCCCGAGCCGGTAGTGGCGGCCGTGAAGCGAGCCACCGAAGCTGTGCTGGCCCTGGGGCTCAAGCCACTGATGCTGGGCGGCGAGCACTCGATCAGCTCCGGCGCCGTGGCGGCCGTGGCCGCGCAGCACCCGGAGCTGGTGCTGGTGCAGCTCGATGCCCACGCCGACCTGCGCCAGGAATGGCTCGGCGCCCACCACAGCCACGCCTGCGCCATGCGCCGCTGCCTGGAGGTGCTGCCCAGCCAGCAGCTGCTGCAGATCGCCATCCGCAGCGGCACCCGCGAGGAATTCAGCGAGTTGCGGAGCAGCGGCCGCCTGGTGGCGATTGAGCGGATGGCCGAAAGCCTGAAACCCCTGCGCGGCAAGCCCCTCTATCTCACAGTGGATCTGGATTGGTTTGATCCAGCGGTGATGGCCGGCACCGGCACCCCGGAGCCCGGCGGCTTCCTCTGGCGGGATTTCGCTGCCCTAGTGGAGGAGCTGCGCCACCACAACCTGGTGGCCGCCGATGTGGTGGAGCTGGCGCCGATGCTGGATGCCACCGGCGTGAGCAGCGTGCTGGCCGCCAAGGTGGTGCGCAGCCTGCTGTTTCTGCTGGATCAATAGCAGCAAGTGCCGCTGGTGCGCTGTTCGCGCAGGCGCTCGTGCTGCTGGCTGATCAGCAACACCGCCAGAGTCGGATGGTTGTGGAGCAGGTTCAAGAAGCGCAGGCGATCTAGCCGCAGAATCTCAACAGGGGTACAGGCCACGGCTTCGTTGCGATAAATGCCGTCGCGCCAAAGGATGTCTTGATAGCTGAACAGCTCTCCGGGGCGGTAGCAAAGCTTCTCGCCGCTCTCGCTGATCACCTCGATGATGCCGCGGCGCACCCCATAAATCGAGTCGGCCCGGGAGCCCCTGGAAAACACCTTGGAGCCGGTGGGCAGAGTGAGAACCTCGCAATCCACCTGAGCCGCCATCAGCTCCAGCGGGGTCGTGATCGTCGCCGAAGCCACCATGCCCCATACCCCCTAATCGAAACCAGAGCCCCTTAATACAGCTCTGCCGCCCATGGCGGCTAGCCATGGCGAGCACAAAGGCCAAAAAAGCCCCAAAACGAGACAAAATTACAGATTTTCTTCAGCTTTTGCCAAAGGCTGATTCAAGGCTGAGCTGCTGGTTCGGCTGGGCTGGTGTCCCCCCAGCTGCTGGCGCCGCATTAATCGCAGGCAGCCGCGGCGGCCGGGCCGTCCAGTGGTGGCACCACAGCTCCAGTGCCAATTCAGGGTGGATCGGCAACTGGCGCAGCTGACACCAGCCGAATTCAGCGCCACTGGGTGGGGCGCAATGGCGGCAGCTGCGGCAGCAAGGGCGCTGACCCATCCAAGGGAGAGATCTGGTCTCTCAAGGTATGGACGTTTGGTCAAAGTGGTATCGAATACGGCGAATCTTCCAGGTTCCTTATTGATTCCGCAGGCCTGCATAGGATCCGGCCATGGGTTTAATACGCACCCCCCTGTTTGAAGCCGCCCAAGCCGCGGGTGGCCGGATGGTGCCCTTTGCCGGCTGGGAGATGGCTGTGCAATTTGAGGGCTTGGTGGCAGAGCACCAAGCCGTGCGGCGCCGCTGCGGCATCTTCGACATCTCCCACATGGGGGTGCTGACCCTGCGGGGCGCAGGCGCCAAAGAAGCCCTGCAGGCTCTGGTGCCCACCGACCTGTTTCGGATTGGCCCCGGCGAGGCCTGCTACACAGTGCTGCTCAACGAGCGGGGCGGCATCCGCGACGACCTGATTGTTTACGACCGGGGTTGGCAGGCAGATGGCCAGTGCCACGAACTGCTGCTGGTGATCAATGCCGCCTGCGCCGCAACCGACACGGCCTGGATCCGCAGCCAGCTAGAGCCCCAGGGCATCAGTGTTGAAGATCGCAAAAGCGATGGCGTGCTGCTGGCCCTGCAGGGCCCGGAGGCGACCGCCCGGCTGGAGGAGTTGGCGGGTACCAACCTGAGCGGCCTGCCCCGCTTCGGCCACCGGGAGCTGAAACTGGCTGGCGCCAGCGCCTTTGTGGGCCGCACTGGTTACACCGGTGAAGACGGCTTCGAACTGCTGCTGAACCGGCCAGACGGCCTGCTCCTCTGGGACAAATTGCTGGCCAGCGGCGTCAGCCCCTGCGGCCTCGGCGCTCGCGACACCCTGCGCCTGGAAGCGGCGATGCACCTCTACGGCCACGAGCTGGATGGGCACACCACACCCCTGGAGGCCGGCCTGGGCTGGCTGGTGCACCTGGAAATGCCCAAAGCCTTCATTGGTCGCGAGGTGCTGGAGCGCCAGAGCGCCGCGGGAGTCCAACGGCGCCTGGTGGGATTGAAGCTGCAGGGCCGCGCCATCGCCCGCCATGGCTACCCGGTGCTGGCTGCCGGGGCTCCAGTGACTAGTGAGCCGGTGGGACACATCACCAGCGGCAGCTGGTCACCCAGCCTCGAAGAAGCGATCGCCCTGGCCTACGTACCAGCCAGCGCCGCCAAGCTGGGCACCGAACTGGCAGTACAGATTCGCGGCAAGGCCGAGCCAGCGCTGGTGGTGAAACGTCCCTTTTACAAGCGCTGACGCCACCGGGTGGGACAATCGCCCATTCACTCCGGATCTCAGCATGCGCAGCCACGGATGCGGCGACCTGCGTCACGACGCCAGCGGCCAGACCGTGCAGCTCTGCGGCTGGGTAGACCGATGTCGTGACCACGGCGGCGTGATTTTTGTCGACCTGCGCGACAGCAGCGGCAGCGTGCAGATCACCGTCGATCCCGACAATGGCGCCGAGATGTTCGCCATAGCGGAGCACCTGCGCAACGAAACGGTGATTCAGGTGGCAGGCAAGGTGCGGGAGCGACCCGCCGATGCCATCAACGACCGACTGGCCACCGGCCGCATCGAAGTGCTGGCCAGCGCCATCACCGTGCTCAACGCCGTTAAGGGCAACCTGCCCTTCCCCGTGTCGGTGCACGACGAGGAGAACACCCGCGAAGAGCTGCGGCTGCGCCACCGCTACCTCGACCTGCGCCGCGAGCGCATGAACAGCAACCTGCGCCTGCGCCACCGCACCGTGCAGGCGATGCGCCGCTTCCTGGAAGACCAGGGCTTTATCGAGGTAGAAACCCCGGTGCTCACCCGCTCCACCCCCGAGGGCGCCCGCGACTACCTGGTGCCCAGCCGGGTGTGCGGTGGTGAGTGGTTTGCGCTACCCCAGTCGCCCCAGCTGTTTAAGCAGCTGCTGATGGTGGGCGGGCTGGAGCGCTACTACCAGGTGGCCCGCTGCTTCCGCGACGAAGATCTGCGGGCCGATCGCCAGCCGGAATTCACCCAGCTGGACATCGAAATGAGCTTCATGGACCAGGAGCAGATCCTGGAGCTCAACGAGGCCCTGATCGCCTCGATCTGGAAGGCCGTGAAAGGGGTGGAGTTGCCCCGTCCCTTCCCGCGCCTCACCTGGCACGAGGCCATGGCCCGCTACGGCACCGATCGCCCCGACACCCGCTACGGCCTGGAGCTCACCGACGTCTCCGACCTGGTGGCAGGCATGGGCTTCAAGGTATTCAGCGGCGCAGTGGCCGCCGGCGGCTCCGTGAAGTGCATCGCCGTGCCTGGTGGCAACGACGCCATTAGCAACGTGCGCATCAAGCCCGGCGGCGATGTGTTCAGCGAGGCTCAAAAGGCTGGGGCAGGCGGCCTGGCCTTCATCCGGGTGCGCGAAGGCGGCGAGATCGACACGATCGGCGCCATCAAAGACAACCTCACAGAAGACAAAAAAGCCGAACTGCTGGCCCGCACCGGTGCCACCCCCGGCACCCTGCTGCTGTTCGGCGCGGGCGATACGGACACGGTGAATAAGGCCCTCGATCGGGTGCGCCAATTTCTGGCCCGCGAGCTTGGCCTGGTGCCGGCCGACCGTGACAACGACCAGTGGAATTTCCTCTGGGTGGTGGATTTCCCGATGTTTGAGTTCAACGCCGGCGAAAACCGCCTCGAAGCCCTGCACCACCCCTTCTGCGCCCCCAACAGCGCGGATCTGGGTACTGATCCCGCCGCCTGGGCCAACACCCTGCCCACGGCCCGCGCCCAGGCCTACGACCTGGTGCTCAACGGCCTCGAGCTGGGCGGCGGCTCGCTGCGCATTCACGATTCGGCCCTGCAGCGCCAGGTGCTGCAAACCATTGGTCTGCCCCTGGAGGAGGCCAACCAGCAGTTCGGCTTCCTGATGGACGCCCTCGACATGGGTGCCCCACCCCACGGCGGCCTGGCCTACGGCGTAGATCGGATCGTGATGCTGCTGGCGGGCGAGGAATCGATCCGCGACACAATCGCCTTCCCCAAGACCCAGCAGGCCCGCTGCCTGATGACCGGCGCGCCTGGCGGTGTGGCCACCAAACAACTAGACGAGCTGCATGTGGCCAGCACCTGGGTTGAGGAAGACGAAAGCTGAAAGCCAAAACAAAACGGGGCATTTGGCGCCGCAGCTGCCCAGCGCAGCAACGGTGAAGCACCACTAATCCATTGGGCGTGCCCCACACCCCCACCAGCACCGATCCGGTGCGGCTTTACCTACAGGACATCGGTCGGGTGGACCTGCTTACCCAGGAGCAGGAGCTCACCCTGGCCCGGCTGGTGCAGCGGCGAGAACAGCTACTGCGCGAGGGCGATCCAGACAAAGACGAACTGTGCAAAGACGAACTGGCCGACAAAGAGCGACGGCTGACCCTGCACCGCGGCAAAAGGGCCAAGGAGCGGATGATCCAGGCCAATCTGCGACTGGTGGTGTCAGTGGCCAAGAAGTACCAGCGCCGGGGCATGGACCTGCTGGATCTGGTCCAGGAGGGCACCTTGGGACTGGAGCGGGCCGTGGAGCGCTTTGACCCGACCCGGGGGTTTCGCTTCAGCACCTACGCCTACTGGTGGATTCGCCAGGGCATCACCCGGGCCCTTGCCAGCCAGAGCCGCACGATCCGGCTGCCGGTGCACATCACCGAGAAGCTCAACCGAATTAAACGGGCCCAGCGTGAACTCAGCGCCCGGCTAGGCCGCCTGCCCTGCGTGGCTGAAATCGCCCAGGAGCTGAATCTCAGCGAAGCGCTGATCCGCGAAACGCTGCTGCAGCTGCCCAAACCCGTCTCCCTGGAGGCCCGGGTGGGCAAGGAACAGGACATGCAGCTCGGCGATCTGCTGGAAGACGGCCACGGCACACCTGAGCAGGAACTCGCCCGCGAGCAGCTGCACAACGACCTCGAGGCCCTGCTTGAAGACCTGAGCAGCCGCGAAGCCGAGGTGATCCGTCAACGCTTCGGGCTAGTAGACGACACTCCCCGCAGCCTGACTGAAATCGGCGCTGCCATGCAGCTCTCCCGGGAGCGGGTGCGGCAGATCGAATCTCGGGCCCTGCTGAAACTGCGCCAACCCCAGAATCGCTGCCGCGTGAAGGATTATCTGGGCAGCCTCGACTAACCCAAGCAATCCGGGCTAAAACGCAGTCACTACGGATAAGTCGCCATGGCAACCGACATTGACATCGGCATCCCGGAAGCCCAGCGGCTGGAGATCGCCGCAGGCCTGGGCCGCGTGCTGGCTGACAGCACCGTGCTCTACGCCAAAACCCACGGCTTCCACTGGAACGTCACCGGGCCGATGTTCAACACCCTGCACCTGATGTTTATGGGGCAGTACACCGAGCTCTGGAACGCCCTAGACGCCATCGCCGAGCGCATCCGTGCCCTTGGCTGCCCGGCCCCCTTTGGCGGCGCCACCTATGGCCAGCTCTCCTCAATCGCCGAAAGCCAGGGCATCCCGGCAGCATTGGAGATGGTGCGCGAGCTGGTCCTCGGCCACGAGGCGGTCGCCCGCACCATCCGCAGCGTCATGGTCACCGCCGATGGGGCCAACGACCAACCCACCGCCGACCTGCTCACCCAGCGGCTGCAGATCCACGAGAAGACCGCCTGGATGCTGCGCAGCCTGCTGGAGGGCTAACGGAATGCCGATTGGGCGTCTGGCTTCGGCCGGTCAACGCCCGCTTCGCGGGCAATACCGGCCTCTGACCAGACACCCAATCGGACCAAGCGAGCCTCCGCAGGCTGCACGGGAACCTCCAGGGCTGAATGGCCCCAAGCCCACGGGCCAGCCAACCGCTAAAGGGCCTGAGCCTGCCCCCAGAACGCTCGTGGCTCCTGCGAGGTTCGCTGCGGTGAGCGCGGTGGTGCCCGCGCCGCGGGCGTGACCGCCGAACCCAGCCAGGCCCCGCTGGCGCAAGGGAGCCTTGGAAGGCCCGGTACATTGAAGGGTCAGCCACCGGGATATGAGCAAGTTCGTCTTTGTCACCGGCGGCGTGGTGTCGAGCATCGGCAAGGGCATCGTGGCCGCCAGCCTGGGGCGCCTGCTCAAGAGCCGCGGCTACAGCGTTTCGATCCTCAAGCTCGACCCGTATCTGAACGTGGACCCGGGCACGATGAGCCCGTACCAACACGGTGAGGTGTTCGTCACCGAGGACGGCGCCGAGACCGATCTGGATCTGGGCCACTACGAACGCTTCACCGACACCGCCATGTCGCGCCTCAACAGCGTGACCACCGGCTCGATTTACCAGTCGGTGATCAACAAGGAACGCCGCGGCGACTACAACGGCGGCACCGTGCAGGTGATCCCCCACATCACCCGCGAAATCCGCGAGCGCATCCATCGGGTAGCCGCCAACAGCAATGCCGACGTGGTGATTGGCGAGATCGGCGGCACGGTGGGCGACATCGAATCGCTGCCGTTTCTTGAGGCGATACGCGAATTCCGGGGCGATGTGGGCCGCCAGGACCTCGCCTACGTGCACGTCACCCTGCTGCCCTTCATTGGCGTTTCGGGGGAACTCAAGACCAAGCCCACCCAGCACTCGGTGAAGGAGTTGCGCTCGATCGGCATCCAGCCCGATGTGCTTGTATGCCGCAGCGACCGGCCCGTGAGCGACGAGCTGCGCCGCAAGATCGGTGGCTTCTGCGGCGTGCCGCAGCGGGCCGTGATCCAGGCCTTGGACGCCGACAGCATCTACGCCGTACCGCTGGCGATGGAGCAGGAGGGCCTCTGCCGCGAGGTACTCGATGTGCTGCAGCTCAGCAACGCTGAAAGTGACATGGCCCGCTGGCAGGAGCTGGTAACCAAACTGCGCCACCCCGGCCCGGCGGTGAAGGTGGCGTTGGTGGGCAAGTACGTGCAGCTCAACGACGCCTATCTATCGGTGGTGGAGGCCCTGCGCCACGCCTGCCTGGATCGGGATGCTTCGCTTGATCTGCACTGGGTATGCGCCGAGCAGCTCGAAAGCCAGGGCGCAGAAGCTCTGCTGGCCGGCATGGATGCGGTGGTGGTGCCCGGCGGCTTCGGCAACCGCGGTGTAGACGGCAAGGTGGCTGCAATCCGCTGGGCGCGGGAACAGCAGGTGCCCTTCCTGGGCCTGTGCCTGGGCATGCAGTGCGCCGTGATCGAGTGGGCCCGCAACCAGGCGGGCCTGGCCGGTGCCACCAGCGCCGAACTTGATGCAGACACGCCCCATCCGGTGATTCACCTACTGCCTGAGCAACAGGACGTAGTTGATCTGGGCGGCACGATGCGACTGGGCGTTTACCCCTGCCGGCTAGCTGCAGACACGATGGCTCATCGCCTTTATGGCGACGAAGTTGTATACGAACGCCACCGACACCGCTACGAATTCAACAATGCTTACCGCAGCCTCTTCACCGAATCGGGCTACACAATCAGCGGCACCTCGCCTGATGGCCGCCTAGTTGAATTAATTGAATTACAGAGCCACCCATTTTTTACAGCCTGCCAATATCACCCCGAATTCCTCTCCCGCCCCGGCAAGCCTCACCCCCTATTTCGCGGCTTAATTGAGGCCGCCCAGCAGCGCCTGCCCCACCAAGCTCAACTGGACTGACTATTTCACTAAAGCAACTTGACAGGCAAATTAGCTAGATTTGCTTAAGGGAGTCTGTTTTATCTTTAAATTCTCCAAGCAGAAGCTGCAGGTAAGTTACCTTGCGCAGTTTGATATTGGCCGTAAGTGACATACCCACTTGCAAAGGCAGGCTCTTGCCAGATTTCAGCTTGAGCTGCTGGGTATCGAGGGCAATCGTAGCTGGGAAGCGGTAGGTCTGATTACGCTCATCTGGGGGCAAAGCATCGGAACCAATGCGCTTAACGGTGCC
>NZ_JAGQDB010000082.1:0-9923 GCF_024346495.1 Cyanobium sp. A1C-AMD
AATCTTGATAAATGTGGCTACGCCAGCGACCTCACCAGTATCGAGGCGCTGCCCCAGGCGGAGGCACGCCACCAGCTCCTCAAGGTGGACCTCACCGATGCGGCGGCTACAGCAGCGGCGGTGCAGCAGGCCGACCCCGACCTGGTGATGCACCTGGCGGCGGAGAGCCACGTGGACCGCTCGATCGAGGGGCCGGGGGCCTTTATTGAGAGCAATGTGACCGGCACCTTCCACCTGCTGCAGGCGGTGCGCGCCCACTGGGAAGGTCTGAGCGCTGAGCGCAAGGCGGGTTTTCGTTTTCATCACATCTCCACCGATGAGGTGTTCGGCTCCCTTGGCGAAACGGGCCGCTTCTCGGAGACCACCCCCTACGACCCACGCAGCCCCTATTCAGCGAGCAAGGCGGCCAGTGATCACCTGGTGAGCGCCTGGCACCACACCTATGGCCTGCCGGTGGTGCTCACCAACTGCAGCAACAACTACGGCCCCTGGCAATTTCCCGAGAAGCTGATTCCGGTGGTGATCCTCAAGGCAGCGGCTGGCGAGCCGATTCCGCTTTATGGCGATGGCGCCAACGTGCGCGACTGGCTCTATGTGGAAGACCACGTGGATGCGCTGCTTCTGGCGGCAACCCAGGGGCAGCTGGGCCGCAGCTACTGCGTGGGGGGCCATGGGGAGCGCACGAACAAAGAGGTGGTGGAGGCGATCTGCAACGCGCTCGATGGGCTCCTGCCCGCCGGCGCCCCCCCACAGCCAGCTGATCACCCGGGCCACGACCGCCGCCACGCGCATCAGCAAGGAGCTGGGCTGACAGCCCAGCCACAGCTTTGATGAGGGCCATACCGCCCCGGTGCGCTGGACCCGGGAGCACCAGCAGGACTGGTGTAGCCAGGTGCGCGATCAGGCGAACTGATCCCGGCATACGCCCTTTATCGTTGTTTGATGAACGCTGGAGGGGATGACACGCCATTTCAACGTGCTCGTGGAGCGCGAGAGCGAAGGTTTTTTGTGGCGTCGGTGCCGGCGTTGCCTGGCTGCCACACCCAGGCACATTCCCTTGATCAGCTGATGGCGCGCATTCAGCCAGCGAGCTTGACTTCGTGGGTGTTCAACGGGTGGCTGTTGAGGCGTGAGCCGCTATCCAGCGGTCACGGTCAGACAGCTGCCGGTGGTGCTGGCTGGAGCTTGAAAAACCGGGCTACCCCGTCAATGCCAACCAAAGGCTTGCAGCCCTCCTATGTTGTTCAACAGATCGTTGAACAACGCCATGGCGATCGGCGTCCGGGTTGGGCCTGAGTTGGAGCGCCGGCTGGACCAGCTGGCGCTCAGTCTTGGCAAGAGCCGCAGCAGCTGTGTGCGGGAAGCCATCGCCCTCTACGTGGAGCGCTTCAGTGGGGGTGAAGAGGCCCTGCGTCAGTCGCGGCTGATCCGCCAGCAAGCCTGCTCCACCCACTGGAGTGAACAGGTGCCCGATTGGTCTGACTGGACGGCATGACGGCCAAGGCATTACTGCGGTCGCAGGTGGTGACGGTGGCTAGCCCGGGTGCCTATTCAGGTAAACCAAGGCCTGCGGTAGTGGTGCAGGCCAATCGCTGGTTGCAGGATCACCCGAGTGTGACGCTGTGTCCGTTGACGAGCACCCTGATCGAGGCCCCACTCGTGCGGCTCTCCGTGCAGCCAACGCCGAGCAATGGCTTGCGCAAACCCTCTCAGCTGATGATCGACAAGCTGTTCACAGTGCCCATGGCCGCGATCGGCGAGGTGATCGGTGTGCTCGAGCCTGCAGCGATGGCCAACTTGGATCTGGCCCTGCGCGGTTGGTTGGAGCTGGGGTAACCATCTTGATGGACTCGGTGATGGCATAACCAGAACTCCAGTTGCGCTCTGGCGGCGGCGGTGCGGTTGGACGAACATGGTCGCCAGCATTAAGCTAGATGGATCAGCTAGCTAGCCTTGCCATGGATGCCGTGTGGACGTTGCAAGACGCCAAAAATCGCTTCAGCGCGGTGGTGGACGCGGCCGCTTGCGGTGGGCCTCAAAAAGTGACGCGGCGCGGCAAGTGGGTGAGTGTGGTGCTTTCGGCCGAGGACTATGAGAGGCTGCAGCGCCTCGAGCAGGCCAGCGCTCCATCGCTGGGGGAACTGCTGTTGCAGATGCCCCAAGACGACGAGCGCTTCGAGCGGTTGCCCCTCACTCCGCGGGAGTTTCCATGTATTTAATCGACACGATGGTGCTCTCCGAGCTTCGGCTGCGCCAGCGCGATCCGGGTGTGGTGGCCTGGATCAGCGGCCAGCGGCAGGAGGATTGTTTTCTCAGTGTGGTGAGCATCGGCGAGATCGAGCGTGGCATCGCACGCAAGCGCTCTAGGGATACTGCTTTTGCAACGCAGCTGGCCGGATGGCTGGATCAACTGCTGCGCTTCTATGGCGATCGGCTGCTGCCCGTGGATGTGGGGGTGGCGCGGCGATGGGGGCTGCTCTCCGCTGAAATCGGCCACGACGGCGCTGATCTGCTGATTGCTGCCACCGCGTTGGAGCACGGCCTCACGGTAGTAACCCGCAACCTGCGGCACTTCACTCCAACGGGGGTGCAGACCTTGAACCCGTGGATGCAGGAGCCTGCGCCATGACCCACCCCATCCCTTCCCTCACCACCCTTGTTCTTGGTGGCCTCGCCAATGACTTCCAGATTGCGGATTACACCGTCCTGAATCAGACGCGAGGAAAGAAAAGCGTCTTCCCCGGACTCTGTGTACTCAGCGATGCGCTCAAGGCAATCGCGAATGCTTTCAAGATAGAGACGGTCCTTGTTCACAGACCCACAGCTTGCTGCAGGATTTCCGAGCGAATCAGAGGATGAAGCGAATCGGGCTCGGCCACATCCACAGGGCAGCCAAGCAGTTGTTCCAACTCCTGACCGATACCCACCAGTGCCGGCAATGACTGATTCGCAGGCAAATCGACCAGCAGATCGAGATCGCTGTCCGCATGCTCCTGATTGAGGGCCACCGAGCCAAATACCCGCAGGTTGGAGGCTCCATAGCGCTGGGCAACCTCCACAAAGGCAGGTCGGAGCCTCTCGAGACGCTCGCGGATGCTGGGTGTGCCCGTACTGGCGATGGTCATCAATCCATTCTGCCCGGGAATCGGAACTACCAATCTGACCCTGGCAACCCCACTAAACCGTGCCAACCTCCCAGTGTGGATCTTCAGGAGGGCAAGCCTTAAAAATCCTGCTCACCGGCGCTGCCTGTTAACGCGGCAGACGCTGCGGAAGCTTCTGGACGCTGTGATGAGCTCAACCGCGAAAGATTTCAGCCATCTCAGGGCTGTTGAGCAAGTTCAACAGTCGCTGGAGTTTGCGGCGGTTGTTGGCGGAGGGGTCGAGCTGGAAGGCAAGTCGGCCTCGATCAAGTCGATTTCGGAGTGCATCCAGCTGAGCAACGCGATTTCTTTCTCGATCCGCTCTGTTCCTTTCTCGATCTGCACTCTTTCGTTCTTCAGCCGCTCGATTTCGCTCTCGAGCTGATTCAGCCGCACCTCTCTGGCGGGATCGCGCCGCCAGTTGAGCATCGACAAAAAGGAGCGGAAGGGAGGCAGCGATGAGCCAGACGCCCCATTGCTGCTGGAGAAGGAGCTGGCGGTGGGGGAGGGAGACGTGGTCATAGGAGGAGAAAAGAGCGATCAGACCAACAACGCTGCCGACGAAGGCTTCCAGCAGGGTTTTGCCGTCAAACCCCAGGCGCCACCAGGGCGTCGAGGTATCCAGATCTTGAAAATCTTCATCCACCCTAAGCAGTCCGTCCTAATTCGACAATCACCATTTTAGTACAGGCGTACTCCTAAGCCAATGCCTGGGGTCACCCCGTCAAAGATGCAAGCCCTGCTCGCCGGCCGTGGGCCTCACCGATGCGGCGGCCACATCAGTGCCGATGAGGTGTTTGGTTCCTTGGGTGAAACGGGCCGCTTCTGCGAAACCACCCCCTACGGCCCCCGCTCGCCCTATTCGGCCAGCAAGGCGGCCAGTGCTCACCAGCTTCAGCAACAACTACGGCCCCTGGCAATTTTCCGAGAAGCTGAAAAACCAGCTCCGCCAGAAGCTGGATCGGTTGCAGCTGATGGGAACCATCGACGACATGCCCTTGGCCTGGACGGTGGATCTGATGCTGCGCCAGGTGCTGCCGTCTGATTTGCTGGTCCCCCTGTCCTTGCGCAAGCCTGACGGCCTACATCCTCGAATCAGACTAGAATTTTGGTCTGAGCTCCAAGGATGGACGCGGTGGATCCCCCGGTTTCAGGAAAGTTGTCACCCCTCTCATTCGTACATCCGGGGGCTTGAGGACATGACCAATGCGTCGTTACAGCGAGGCCGTCAAGGCTGATGTGAGGAGGCGGATGAGCCCGCCGCACAGGCAGAGCGTGGCCCGGATTTCAGAAGAGCTGGGCATTCACCTCGCCACCCTCTACAACTGGAGAAAGGCCTGGCGGTTGCAGGGAGAGGTGGTGCCGTCATCCGAGAAGGAACCAGAGGGCTGGAGCGCTGCCGACAAGTTCACGGTTGTACTGGAGAGCTCTGGTCTCAACGCCACCGAGCTCAGCGCCTACTGCCGCGAACGGGGCCTGTTCCCGGAGCAGGTGGAGCGCTGGCGGCAGGCGGCTCCTACCTCGGCCAAAGGCCGAGCGTGCCGGAGGCACTAGATGCCAACGCCAAGCCGGTGCTGACGATGGCCGAACAGAAGGAGCTTGAGAAGCTCCGCGCCCAGGACCAGCGGGAGATCAAAGCCCTCAGAAAGGAGTTGCAGCGCAAGGAGAAGGCCATGGCGGAAATGGCGGCTTTGCTGGTGCTGCAAAAAAAGTGGGATGCCTTCTGTTCGGAGGACGAGGAAGGCTGACCAGCGCCGTGCACCGGCGGAAGGTGATCGAGTTAATCGGCGAGGCCAATGCTGCGGGCGCCGGCCTGTTGAGGGCCTGCGGTGTGATCGGCATTTGCCTGCGCACCCTCAAGCGCTGGCGGAAGGCCTTCCTGGGAGATGGGGACGGCGTGGATCGCCGTAAAGGCAGTGCTCGCCTGGTAGGACACCGGCTGAGCGAGGAAGAGCGCCAGCGGATCCTGTTGACCTGCAACCAGCCGGAGTACGCCGCACTGCCGCCAGGGCAGATCGTGCCGGCACTGGCCGATCAGAAGCTTTTTATTGGCTCAGAGAGCAGCTTCTATCGGGTGTTGCACCAGGCGGGTCAGTGCCACCGCCGGGGGAGGGCCAGGCTGCCTCAGGAACCACGCTCGGTGCCGCGCCTCAGGGCGGATGACCCAAACCAAGTTTGGAGCTGGGACATCAGCTTCCTGCCGACCACGGTGCGGGGTGTGTGGCTCTACCTCTATTTGGTGGTAGACGTCTGGAGCCGCAAAGTGGTGGCCTGGGATGTGGCCGAGGTGGAGTCGGCTCAGATCGCAGCGGATCTGGTGCAGCGTGCCTGCCTCAAGGAGCGCTACCACCGCCCCAACGGCTTTGGCAGCCGCCAGTGCCACCAGCCACCCCTGGTCCTGCACGCCGACAACGGCAATGCAATGCGTGGGGCCACGCTGGAATCACGGCTGGAGGAGATGGGCGTGCTCAGATCCTTTTCCCGGCCAAGGGTCTCAAACGACAATCCCTACTCAGAATCCCTGTTCCGAACGCTCAAGTATTGGCCGGACTACCCCAGCCGGCCCTTTGCCTGCAAGGACGAGGCCTGCGAATGGGTAGTTGCATTTGTGGATTGGTACAACGACCGGCACCGCCACAGCGGCATCAAGTTCGTGACGCCACATCAGCGCCACAGCGGAGCAGCCAAGGCAATTTGCCAGCAGCGAGCCGAGGTCTACGAGGCCGCACGCTGTGCCAATCCAACTCGCTGGAGCCGGAGCACCCGCTGCTGGCTCCAACCCGAAGAAGTGTGGATCAACAAGCCACCGGAAGAGAACGAACTGGCCCTGGAGTTAACGTTGATGAAGGCCGCTTGAGTGGCAGCAGAGACGTCATCTTTCCTGACAGCTACCGGGGCAGCGAGTTGCTACGACGTGGCCATAGCCGTGGGCGACCTGGCCCAGGAGCTGGGACTCCTGGAGCAGCCGGCGGTGGTGAACCCGCTCACCACCGCCGAGTACCCCCTGCCGGCTCAGCGGCCCAGCTATTCGCTGCTGGATTGCTCGTCGACCCGCTGGGTGCTGGAACTTCCCGCCGTGCCTTGGCGCCAGGCGCTGCGGCGGCTGCTGGAGGCGTGAGATGAACTTAAGCGCGATACAGCTCAGCCAGCTCTTGGCTGTAGAGCAGCGTCAGCAATCGCTGGAGTTTGCGGCGGTTGCTGGCGGAGGGGTCGAGCTGGAAGGCAATCCGGCCTCGATCAAGTCGATTTCGGAGTGCATCCAGTTCAGCAATGCGAGATCTTTCTCGAGCTGCATCCTGCGCTGTTCGGCGGCGGGATCGCGCCGCCAATTGAGCATCCGTAAAAACGAGCGGAAGGGAGAGAGCGATGAGCCATACGCCCCATTGCTGCTGGAGAGGGAGCTGACGGTGGGGGAGGGAGACGTGGTCATAGGAAGAAAACAGAGCGATCAGACCAACAACAGTGCCGGCAGATTTGCGAAAAACCCGGCTTCCAGAACTGCTGTGCCGTCGAACCCCAGCCGCCACAAGGGCAGTGGTGCATCCAGATCCCCAGAAGCTTCATTCACCCTAAGCAGCCTGACCCGATTAAGGCAACCAACAGATTAGTACATGCGTACGCCTCCGTCTATGCCTGAAGCCGCCCCGCCCGACGTATCCGCCCTCCTCGCCAATCGCCGCCGCATCCTGGTGACCGGCGGCGACGGCTACGGCCTCCGGCCCACTCCGTGAACATCGGTGGGGCCGTGGTGCGACGCCTGCTGGCCGAGAGCGATGCCCAGGTGTTCAACCTCGACAGTGCGGCTACGCCAGCGACCTATCCAGCATCGAGGCGCTGCCTGAGGCGGCCGAGCGCCACACCCTCCTCAAGGTGGACCTCACCGATGCGGCTGCCACGGCGGCCGCCATCCAAAAGGCCGACCCCGACCTAGTGCTGCACCTGGCGGCCGAGAGCCACGTGGACCGCTCGATCGAGGGCCCCGCGGCCTACGGCTCGACAAGCTCGCCGGACTTCGTCTACATCGACAGCAACGTGAGCGGCACCTTTCACTTGCTGCAGGCGGTGCGCAGCCACTGGGAGCAGTTACCCACTGAGCGCCAGGCGTGCTTCCGCTTCCACCACATCAGCACCGATGAGGTGTTCGGCTCCCTGGGGGCCACGGGGCGCTTCTCAGAAACCACCCCCTACGACCCGCGCAGCCCCTATTCTGCTAGCAAGATCGCCAGCGATTACCTGGTGAACGCCTGGCACCACACCTATGGCCTGCCGGTGGTGCTCACCAACTGCTCCAACAACTACGGCCCTTTGCAGATCCCCGAGAAGCTGATTCCTGTGGTGATCCTCAAGGCGGCGGCCGGCGAACCGATCCCCCTCTATAGCGATGGCGGCAACGTGCGCGACTGGCTGTATGTGGAAGACCACGTGGATGCCCTGCTGCTGGCCGCCTGCCGGGGGGAGCTGGGGCGCAGCTACTGCGTGGGCGGATCTGGTTCAAACGGAACAGCCAGCGAGCGCACCAACAAAGAGGTGGTGGAGGCGATCTGCAACGCCCTCGATGCCCTGCGCACGGCCGGCGCCCCCCACGCCCGCCTGATCACCCGTGTCAGCGACCGCCCCGGCCACGACCGCCGTTATGCGATCGACCCAACGCGGATCAGCACGGAGCTGGGCTGGCAGCCCCGCCACAGCTTTGAGGAAGGCCTGGCGGCCACGGTGCGCTGGTTCCTGGCCAACCAAGCTTGGTGGCAGGGGCTGCGCAAGCGATCGGGGTACGGCGGCCAGCGCCTCGGCCTGGCTTCTCCGTCATCCACTCCCCCAGCCCTCACAGCAGCACACCGATGAAACCCACACCCATCCCGATCCAATCGATCTGCTGCATCGGCGCTGGCTACGTGGGCGGGCCGACGATGGCGGTGATTGCTGATCGCTGCCCTGAGGTGCAGGTCACGGTGGTGAACCTTAATGCCGAACGCATTGCCGCCTGGAACGACCCCGACCTGGCCCAGCTGCCGGTGTACGAGCCCGGCCTCGATGCGGTGGTGGGCCGCGCCCGCGGTCGCAACCTGCACTTCTCCACCGCCGTGGAGGAGGCGATCGCCGCCGCCGACATGGTGTTCATCTCGGTGAACACCCCCACCAAAACCAAGGGCCTGGGGGCTGGTCAGGCCAGCGATCTGAGGTGGGTGGAGGCCTCTGCCCGCACGGTGGCCAAAGCAGCGCGAGGGCACACGATCGTGGTAGAGAAGAGCACTCTGCCCGTTCGCACGGCAGCCGTGATCCAGCAGATCCTGAGCTCAGCAGAAGACCAGGCGTTGTTTTCGGTGCTCTCCAACCCCGAGTTTCTGGCGGAGGGCACGGCGATCGGCGATCTGGAGGATCCCGATCGGGTGCTGATCGGTGGCGAGGATCCGGAGGCGATCGAGGCCCTGGCAGGGATCTACGGCCAGTGGGTGGCTCCCGAGAAGATCCTGCGCACCAACCTCTGGAGCAGCGAGCTCAGCAAGCTCACCGCCAATGCCTTTCTGGCCCAGCGGATCAGCTCGATCAACAGCATCGCCGCCTTCTGCGAGGCCACCGGCGCTGACGTGCGCGAGGTGGCCAAGGCGATCGGGGCCGACAGCCGCATCGGGCCAAAGTTTTTGCAGGCGGGGCCTGGTTTTGGCGGCAGCTGCTTCCAGAAGGACATCCTCAACTTGGTGTATTTGTGCCGCCACTACGGGCTAGAGGAGGTGGCGGCCTACTGGGAGCAGGTGGTGCTACTCAACACCTGGCAACAGCACCGCATCGCCAAGCTGGTGGTGAACAAGCTGTTTGGAACGGTGACGGGGAAACGGATCGGGGCGCGGCTTTGCCTTCAAGGCCGACACCAACGACACCCGCGAATCACCGGCGATCCGCATCTGCCGCGATCTGTTGGAGGAGGGGGCGGTGCTGCAGATCCTCGATCCGAAGGTGGAGGAAGGTCAGATCAGCGCGGATCTGGGTCAGTCCGGCGGCGTGGGCGAGGGCAGCTGGAAGCGGTTGGCCGACCTGCATCAGGCGGCCAGCGGCGCCGATGCCCTGGTCCTGCTCACCGAGTGGCAGCAGTTCGCCCAGATTGTCTGGCCGGCTATGGCTGCGGTGATGCGTCAGCCTACCTGGCTGTTCGATGCCCGGGCCAAGGCCGATGCTGCCGCCGCGAGGGCGGAGGGCCTGAAGGTGTGGACCGTGGGGGAGGGATGAAGTTGCTTGTCACATTTGCACACAAAGTAGAGCATTTAAACGCTTCCGAAGCTTCAAGACCAGGCGAAGCAATCAATTCATCAACAACCAATCCCACATTTACAAGTCACCTAAACAATCTACCCAAGCAGATATAACCTCAGTTCGTCCTCCAATGAGCTCATCTCAGTCATCAAAACTTCTGATCAAGGCAGACAACGCTTTTAGGCATAACAGATGGCAGGAAGCACTTCAGTTATATACTGAATGCAAGTTGAGCCCAACTACTGAAAACGAAAGAAGGAGAGCCGAAATCGGGGCACGCATATCCATGCGTCACATTAAAAATTATGCCTTACCAGAAAACATAGATCTACTGCCATCGCTATCTTTGGGGCCACTCACCGAGGACTGCGAGAAATTACTCAAACTCGCACCTTGTATAGAGCCACATCCTACAAAAGAGTATATTGGCGACGTCATCAACGCGAACTTCACGCTCAACTTTGCAGTAGCACTGAAACTGTTCTTGCAATCACCTTGGCAGACCTCACTAGGATTAATCGCGCAGCTCATAGT
>NZ_JAGQDB010000083.1:0-9894 GCF_024346495.1 Cyanobium sp. A1C-AMD
GCTGCGGGCCTGCTGGCCATACGTGCCTTGTGCCGTTTCCGGGGCGTCAATGCAGCCCAGCCTCACTGTCATGGCTTTGCTGGCCTGGCGGACGCGGATTGTGTCGCCATCGCCAATGGAGAGCACCATGGCCGTAACGCCTTGACCAGCAACACCAGCCGGCCAGGCAAGAGCCGTCAACGCCGCCACAACCAGCAAAACCTTGCTTGCCATCGCTGGAGTTTGCACGGGCAGCCTTTCCATGGGGCCTATGCATGGCCGCTGCGCCAAGAGCCGCTGAGCTATGGGTTTCCGCTTTCGTTGTTCTCCACGCCTGGGCCCGCTGCGCTTCAACTACCGCTTCGCGGGCCTGCAGCCCCCGGCTGGAATCGAGGCCATGCCCTGCTTCCTGATCGCTCTCAGCGGTCTGTTCTTCTGCTTCTGAACTTCCAGTCTCAGCTCACCAGGCCAGCGGCACCAGCAAAGCCCTAAAGCAATTCAGCAGGCCCAAAAGAGAGGGTTGGTTCTTCAGAGCATTGCTTGCAGTGCCTTAGCCCTGCTCCCAGCGGAAGCCTTGATCTTCCCAGGCTTTCGGATCTTCGATCGGCTCGAGATGAGTGAACACATGCGTGCGGGTCAAGGTGGCCGCCACCTTGTGCTCCAACTGATCGCAGAGGTCGTGGCCTGCCTGCACGCTCCAGTGACCAGGCACGAGCACGTGGAACGACACGAAGCGACGGGAACCAGCCACGCGGGTGCGCAGCGCATGGAATTGGATCTCGTCTGTTGCACAGCTGGCCAGCAGATCTTCGAGAACCTGTTGCTCGGGATCGGATAGGGAGCGATCCAGCAGGCCGGAGGCGGTTTCGTGAAACAGCTTCCAGCCAGTGACGACGATGTTCAGCGCCACGGCGATCGCAATCAGGGGGTCGAGAATCGTCAGGCCGGTGAGCTTCACCAGGCCGATGCCCAGAACCACACCGAGGGAGGTCCAGACGTCGGTGAGCAGATGGTGGGCATCGGCGCGCAGGGTGATCGAATCAAAGCGCCGCGAGGCTTTCAGCAGCACCCAGGCCACCAGACCATTCAGCGCGGTTGCCAGCAGGGAAATGACCAGGCCGATGCCCAGCTGCTCCAGCGGTTGGGGTTGCTGCAGGCGGCCAATGGCGGTTTGCATGATGGCGAGAGCTGCCACCACGATCAGCACACTTTCCAGGCCGCTGGAGAAGTATTCGGCCTTGAAGTGGCCGTAGGGGTGGCTGCGATCGGCAGGTTTGGCCGCGAGGGTGAGCGCCCAGATCGCGCCAAGGGCTGCGACCAGGTTCACGCCCGACTCCATGGCATCGGAGAGCAGGCCCACCGACCCGGTCAGGCGCCAGGCCAGCGTTTTCAGCACGATCGTCGCGACCGCTGCTGCCGTCGACAGCAGCATGTAGGCGCGAGGCGAGGCGAAGACCATGGGCGCGGGAAGTGCTCTCTCAGCTAAGCCAGTGTTGGTGATGGCGGACCAGACTGCTTGTCGTGGCGGCGACGGAAGGCGGTTTCCGATTTGATCAGCCTTTGGCCTACTCGAGCGCTAACAGGCCAAGGGAATAAGGAAGGCCACCTCCGGCGCCCAACCCGCTGACGCACCAGGTCGTCACTCCAGGCCTCATAAAGCTCCCCAGATGACGTTCAACACAATTCAAAGAGCAGCAGGTCTGCTCCACCTGACCCTGCAGTGAAGGCCTCCAGCTTGCCGGCGCCGTAGCCCAGACCATCACCCTGCTGTAGGGGATGGCCATTGGCCTCCCCGGCCCCATCAATCAGCTGGATCCAGCCCTGGCGGCCTGTGCCAATGGCCAGGCTGAGCGTCTCGCCTGCACCTGGCTGAGCCCGCCAGAGGCGCACCGGCCGGTGGATCGCCATGGCGCCATCGGCCTGCTCGGGATCCAGCAGGGGAGTCCAGCCGGGACCGATGGCGAAGGGTTTCTGCTCGTAGGCCGGGGCGATGCCGGTGCCACTGGGCACGATCCAGATCTGCAGCAGCCGGCAGGGCTTATCGCCCTGGTTGATCTCGCTGTGCACCACACCGGTGCCTGCGCTCATGCGCTGCACCTCGCCGGCGCGCAGCACCTCGGCGTGGCCCATCGAGTCGCAATGGTTGAGCTGGCCCTCCACCATCACGGTCACGATCTCCATGTCGCGGTGGGGGTGCATGCCGAAGCCTGTGCCGGCGGCGATCGTGTCGTCGTTGATCACCCGCAAGGGGCCATAGCCCATCCAGGCTGGGTCGTAATGGCTTGAAAAGGAAAAGCTGTGCCAGCTGTCGAGCCAGTCGAGCTGGCTGTGGAAACGCTCGGCGGCCGGGCGAAATACCAGGCCTGAAGAGGTGGTCATGGTTGGGAAATATGGATTTGGTGCAGGCGCGTGATCAGCTCAGCGATGGAGTCGTCCTTGGCCGGATTGTCGCTGTTGCTGGACAGCTGGCGGCCCACCACATGGGCACCGAGATGGGCCAGCTGCAGCCTCATGGCCGTGAGCACGCCATAGCCGGCGCCGCCGGAGTGGGTGGCGATCACCACGGGGCGGCAGTTGAACAGGGCCCGGAAGTCGCTGCCCTGCACCGACAGCCAGGCGATGGCGCTGGTGAGCACCGGCGGGATCGAGCCGTTGTATTCCGGCGAGCAGATCACCCAGCGCGGAGCGGCAGCCAGCTGGGCCTCCAACGCCGCCAACACTGGCGGTGTGCCGGCGACTTGGGCTCGCGGAGTGAAAAGCGGCAAGTTGATGGTGGTGAGATCGAGTACGGCAGCGCTTTGGCCCTGCTGGCGTGCGGCCGCTGCGAAGCGCTCAGCCAGCTGCAGGTTATGGCCGTTGCTAGCGGCGATCACCAGCACATCTGTGGAGGTTGAGGTACTCATGGCTGGGGCTCCAGGGTGGAGTAATTGGTATAGCCAGCGTGGCCGGTGCTGAAGAAGCTGGCGAAATCCTGGGCAATGAGGGGCGCCAGCACCGTATCGATTGTCGAACTGCTGCTTAACGACTGGACAGGCAGTATCAGCTCTGGCGTTGCCTGGCTGGTGTTTCTGCTGATGGAGCTACGGCTGCCCCTTAGCCCGCAGCCCTAGGACTTATCCGCAGCTCGGCATAGCCGGTGGCAGGATCTAGCTCCCGCCAGAAATGCCACTCCGGCAGCAGGCCAACCACCAACTCGGCGGTGGTGCGCACCAGGGAGCCGGCGCAGAGGTGGCCGCCGATCACGGCGCCCCTGCTGTCGGCCACAGCAATGTGCAGATGGGCGCCATCGGGCGAAAGGGTGCCGGCCAGGCTGAGTATCTCCAGCTCACCGTGGATTTTCGTGTCCTCAGCAGCCCCCGCAAAGCGCAGCTGAGCGACCGAGAGGCTGCCCACGGCGCTAATCACGCAGCCCGCCTGCTCCTGCTGCTCGCCCATCCAGGTTTCCAGCGTCTGCCGGAGGTCGTCTCCCGGCGCAAGCCGCAGCGGCACCACCTTCATGGGGTTGGCCCCTCCACCAGCCCCTGGAACATCACCAAGGCATCCACATAGCCCAGCTGCTTGTGTCTGCCCCCCCTGGCAGGGTGCCAACGACCTCAAATCCATTGTGCTGCCAGCCACCGGGCCGCCTGCACGGCCACCACATAGCCGGCATAGGCCACATGGGCGCCGAGGCGCAGGGAGTCGGGCTTGAGGTAAATAGTGCCCACCACGGCCCCAGCCACACCTCCATAGCCAAAACAAATTAATTGACCAGAACTAAGCAGTAAATATTCAGCTCACCAGCTCCAACTCCTCAAGCAATCGCCGTTGGGCCGCAGCGGGCACAAAGCGGTGGGCCGCCATGGCGCCGCTCACGGCTACGGGCGGTACGCCAATTCCGGGGAATACGCCCGCACCGCAGAGCGCCAAGCCTTTGATCGGGGTGCCGCCGCCGGGGAAGGCTCCGCGGTTGGCGGGCCAGGCGGGGCCATAGCTGCCCTGGTGCACCCGCAGAAAATCGCGATGGCTGAGGGGGGTTCCCTGCAGCTCGAGCACCACCCGCTCGCGCCAATCGGGCACCAGTTGATCGAAAACGCCATGGAACACACCGCAACGCTCGCGGCGCAGCTCCTCATAGGCGGGGGTGCCCCGCTCCAGATCCTTCCAGAGCTCCCAGGGTTCGTTGGCTGGCGTGTAGCCGTGCAGCACCTGGTGGCCCGGCGGCGCCAGGGAGGGATCCAGCCGCGACGGCATCGACAGCACCACCATGTTGCGCTCAGCCCTGATGCCCCGCTGCCAATCCCCCACCCACACATGGTGGATGGGCAGCTCGGCCATGCCTTCATCTTTGAAAGCTAGGTGCCAGTGCAGAAAACTGGGACAAGCCGGCGCAGCCAGAAGCTTCTGGCGCCAACGCTCCGGTGCACTGCCCTTACCCAGCAGGGCGGCCGTATCCCATGGGCTGGCATTACTAATAACTCCGTGGCGGGCGTTCAGCCGTTCGCCGCTGACTAGGCGCACGCCTGTGGCCCGCCCCCCCGACAGTTCGATTTCCGCCACCGCCGCGCCCGTGCGCAGCTCGCCCCCATGGCGGCGGATGCCCCGCACCAATGCGTCCACCACGGCGGGGCTGCCACCTAACGGGTAATCCAACCCCGCATCGGGCTCAAACCACTCGCCAAACAGGGTGGCCATGGCGGCTGCACTGGTCTGATCGGGCTCCAGGCCGGAGATCAGAAAACACAGCATCTCCACCCAATGGAGCAGAAAGGGATCGCGCAGATGGCGGCGGGCAATAGGCCCAAAAGCCCCGCCCAGCGCTGCCAGCTGGCCCGCCTGGCCGATCAGCCCCAAACCCTGAGTGCCAAGAGTGGTGAGCAGGCCAGCGCCGGGACGCAGGGCCAACAGCGGCAGCGATCCGGCGGCGCGGCACAACGGGGCCATGGCCACCAGAAAGTCCTGCCATTCAGCGGCAACCGCTGGCCCCCGCAGGCTGCGGAGCACCTCCAGAAATGGATCCAAGCCCACGCCAACCCGAAGATTGCCCTCGGGCAACAGCAGGCCCCACTCCGAGTAGCGCACCACCGGCACGCTCTCACCCACGGCCCGCAGCACCTGGGCCAAGGGGTTGGCACTAGGCCAGCGGCCCAGCCCGCTCCAAAGCGACGGACCAGACTCGAAGTGGAAGGGTCCCCGTCGAAAACCATGGGCGGCGCCGCCGGGCTGGCTGTGGGCCTCCAGCACCTGCACCTCCAGCCCGTGGCGCGAGGCGATGGCGGCGGCACAAAGGCCCCCCAGGCCACTGCCGATCACGATTAGATCCGGCATCGCCCCTCTCGCTTTCGGCAGCAAAGCAATCGACCCTAGGAAAGGGAGATAGGCCCCTGCTCCAACAGTCTTTACCTATCCGTGAGCGGGTCGTTCAGTCGGGTAAGAAAGCCGCATTCCCCAATGCCGCTCACCTCGTGCGCCTGACTGATCGACACTCCAGCCGCACCGCCACAGGTGCCCTTAGGAGGACCATCCGCCCCACATCTGGAATGCATGGCCCCAGGCGCCAGCTCCCCTGAGGTATTCCTCAGGGGTTTTGTTTTGTAAGTACTGATTGCGGACTAAAGCGCACTCAGTAGTAGGGGCTGAATTCAGTCCCCACATGGGCCAGAAACCGCAGTAGCTCGCTCTGGGGCACGGCAGCTAAGCAATACCTGCAACATAGGCTTGTCTGGTGAATATCAGCCCAGCGTGCTTCCTTCAGGTGAAGTTGAAGGACTGGTGAGAGATTGCCTCACCACAGGCCTCGGATCGGCTGGGGAGCGGGGGCCGGCACCACCACTGGAGCAGGGGCGGGCTCGGGCTCGGGCTGAGGGGCAGGGGCCGGAACGGCCGCCACGGCCCGGGTGGCGCCACCCCATCGGAATTTGATGCCACCACCAACGTCCCAGGCGGTGCCACCGGAATACAACCCGGCGCCGCCCCGCACATAAAAGGTGGTGTTGTCGCTGAGGGTGTAGGCCAGTTGCCCCTGCAGGCCAAGGCCGCTGCTCTGCACCAGGGAGCCGGTGGCCTGGGTGGCCTGGGTGGCCTGGGTGGCCTGGGTGCCGCTGCCGCTGCTGACCACCGTGGCGGGCTCTCCGCCTAGGAAGCCAGCGCCCAGCCAGCTCACCCGCAAGGACGGTGTGATCAGGTTCTTGCCTTGCTGCATCGGCGCCCGCCAGGTGACACCGATGTCGGCGGTGCCAACGGTGCTGCTGCTGGAGGGCAGCAAAAAGCTCTGGTTGGTGGTGCTATCAGTGATTCTCACCTGGCCGAAGGACAGGCTGGAGGTAGTGAGTAGGGCGCTGGGTTCCAGCAACTGGGTGCCGGACAGACGGATGCGTCCACCAAAATTCAGTGCCGTGTTGAAAGCACTGCCACTGACGGAAGGGGAGCTGGTGCGGACCCCGGCGGCATTACTGCTGCTGATGGCAAAGGGTTGTTGGCTGCTCAACCCATCGCCACCGATCGCACCACTGATGAACCAGTCCGGACGGGACCACTGGGCAAACAGACCGCCGCCGCCCCAGGTGAGATTGGAGGATTGGCCGCTGAAGCTGGTGCCGTTGATGAACAGGGAGCCGCCATCGGCCGAGCCTTGACCAAAGCGTCCGAAGACGCCGGCAACGAGATCACGGCTGAAGGCGTAATCGAGCCGGAGGCCCAGCTGGGCCCCGTCGAAGGAGGAGGTGCCCACCGATCCTCCCGAGCGGACCACGGGACCGCCGAAGCCATCCCCGAACACCCGCAGCCGCCAGCCGGTGCGCTCTGCGTAGTAAGCACCTGGTTCGCTACTGAAGCGGAAGGCGGGATCGGATGTGGTTTCCGGGCCCGCCACCGTGTATTGGTTTACATCGATCCCATGATCCACATTCGGATCGAAGGGCACCTTCTGGGGAAGGATCTCCAGCAGATCCCGACCGAACACTTGCCAGCTGCGGCCGAGTCCCAGGGGCTGCAGGCGAGCATCGGGTCGATAGACGTCCGCCGACGGAAAGCAGAACTCCGCCTCGGTGCCATCGGGGCAGATCTCGGCCCTGGCCGGTGCAAGCGGCAGGGAGAGGGCCAGCAGCGGAGCGGCGGCGAACCCCAGCCAGATGGTGTTACGGAATGAAGTCGCCATGCCTGTAAAAGGGTGGGTTGAGTTGGGTTGAGTGCTTCCGCCGGATCTTGCGCAGCCGGCCTGGTGCTCTCAACGACATCTGCCGATGCCGGAATTGCAAACGCAAAGTAGATCATGACCAGCTCCATGAGGAGCAGGTCAGCGAGTCAACGCCAAAGGAGAACCAGGACTGGGAAAGCAGGACTGGGAAAGGATAAATACAGAGATCCACCCAACCGAATCGCTGTCCAAATCCTGCATGGGATGGGCAACACTTGGTAAGTTTATGGCTATCTGGCGTAGCGCAATCTTTCGTGGCGACTCCCTCCCCCATCGTAGCTCTAGGTCCCTCATCGCTGGACCTGCTCTATGGGACCAGCGGCAACCTGCAGCTCACCTTTGATGAGTCCAGCGGCACCGGCTTCCAACCCTGGCTGGAGCTCCAGGTCGCCGCCCCCAGCAGCCACCTCAGCTTCGGTGCCGCCAGCTGGGCATCCCTCCCAATCGCCACCAAAACTTATACCTTCACCCGCAGCGGGACCAGCGGTCCGTACACCCTCGTCCACCCCCTCACCGGGGCCCCCCTCACCAGTGCCACCCCCGACACGCTGCTGATTTGGCAGCTGCCCGTGGGCAGCTATGTGGCCTCCTCTCCCGCAGTGGTGGTGAGCGTGCCGGTGTCGGTGAAGGCCACCAGCCCCATGCTGGGGCCCGTGCCGCTGCGGGCCGGCGGCGGCTACGCCCTCGGCACTGATCCCCTCAACAACCCGAGCACCGATCCACCGATCAGCGCCCCGAACGTGACGGGGCAGGTGGTGCCTTCACCCCTCACCTTCAGCAAGAGCAACAACCTTGCGGAGTCGGAAACGGCCACCGGCCCCAACTTCATTGGCGCCTGGCGGCTGTCGGCCGACATTGCCGATGGGGCCCAGCTCAACAAGCTGGTGGTCAGCGACACCCTGCCCAACGATCTCAACCTGCTGGAGATCAACCCCAGCTTGAAGCTGAACGGCAAGCTCACCCAGCAGCCGGTGGGCAACCCCACGGCCCCGAGCAATAACCAGGTCGTCATCGATTACGGCGGCCCCACCACGGGCACCACGAGCACGGAGGAGGCGGCCGCCCAGATCAGGTTCTTCGTTCCCGACACCCTCGACCCCACCACGGGCGGGGCGATCACATACGCCAACAACGCCTCCGTCTCCGCCACCTGGGGCAACTCTCCCGACGGCAGCGTCAAGCTCAACACGCCCGCCAACAATGAGATCATCGCCAAGGCCCTGGCGATTCAGAAATCCGCCAGCTCCGGCTCGGTGCTCCCGGGTGGCGACGTCACGTTCACCCTCAATTTCCAGATCTCCGATTACTTCGCCTTCGGCGATCTGATCGTCAAGGATCTGCTCGGCGACGGACTCACCTATACCCCCGGCAGCGCCAGGATCAACCTCCAGGAACAGGGCGTCTCCCTCACCGGCAATGGGTCGGCGGCTTTCGATCCTGCCTACATCACCTACCTGCCGGATGTCGCAGGACCTGGGGTTGATGGCAAGGACAGCCTCAGCTTCAACCTCAGCGGCTGGCTGAAGTCGATTGGCAACGATGGCATCCTCCAGGGTGGGCGGGTCTTCAGCACCACCGCAGGAGCTACGAGGGGCTCGATCACCTTCACAGCCAGCGTCGACGACCTCTACGTCGCCCCCAAGGCCGCCGGCCAGAACATCAAGCCCGGCGACCAGCTGGCCAACAATGTCACCCTGCAGGGTGACATCCAGAAACAGCTGCCATTAGGCCTGTTCCTGGACACCAACCGCCAGGTCAGCGACGGCAGCGGTGTTGCCATGAGCGTGGCCGACATCGGCAATGCCAAGACGGTGGTGGCGCGCAACGGCCAGGTCCTGGGCTCCGCTCCCCTGGTGCTCACCCCCGGCGACACGGTCACCTATCGCATCAAGGTGACCTTCCCCATCGGCGACATCCACGGGTTCAACCTCAGCGATTTCCTGCCCACGCCGGTTTACAACGTGGATGGCGAAGCGAGTGGGGGTGCCAGTCCCACCGGCTTCGAATTGTTCGGTTCAGGCGCCACCGCCAGCAGCCCTGGCAGCCTGCCTCCGACGGGACGGTTCAGCTACGGCAGCCTCCACACCGCTCCGCCGTTGGTGGACAACCTGCTCAAATCCGGGCCGGCGGTCAATGATCTGGTTGCGACGATCGCCAACACCAGCGACCCCACTCACACTCCCGTCACCGTCGACCTTTATTACACCGTCACCGTGACCGGTGCGGCGATCGACGACCGGCTTCCGATCACCAACATTGCTACCGCCACCACGGTCGACTCCAACGGCACCTCCCGTCCGCCCCAGATCGCGGCGGTGACCGGCGAGGTGCTGGCCCCCAACCTCAAGATCCGCAAAGGCATTGTCGTCACCAGCCGCGACAGCCTCAGCGGAGCCCAAGGGGTCACCTACAGCCCCACCCTCAATACGGGTGGCGCCACCTTCCCTGCCCCGATCGGCAGCGTGCCCTTCAGCGGCACGGTGAGCAGCGGCGGCATCAGCGTGGCGGGCGGCAACGGCTCCACCGGTGCAGTTAAGAACAATGCCCTCGATTCCAACGTCGCGGGGCTGGATGCGGGCGACACCGTCCGCTTCGTGGTGGTGATCGAGAACATCGGCACCAGCTACCGCGGCGCCTTCAACGTGCAGCTGCGCGATGAACTTCCCGCCGGTCTCAGCTTCACCTCCGGCAGTCTGCGCATCGTCGACGGCAGCGGTGCCCTGATTGGCTACACCCGGCCC
>NZ_JAGQDB010000084.1:0-9841 GCF_024346495.1 Cyanobium sp. A1C-AMD
GATGCTGGAGCTGCCCGTGTTCACCACCAGGGCGTGGGTCATGCGATCGGGTGCAGGCCTTTATTGGGCATAGCGTTGCAAGTCTTGCCTTAAAACTGCCGGCAGCTGCTCGGCCTTCAGTTTTTCCTGGGCACCACCTTCGGCGCCAACAAAGCCTCTCTAAAGCCGGATTTTCAGGGCAGCAACAATCTCCAGGGCAGGGTTTCTCCAGCATGGAAGGGCACCAGTTCGACGGCGGTGCCGGCCGCATCATTGAGGTGGAGCCGGCTGGGCACCTCCAGGGGCTGCCGCTCCAGGGTGACCGTGGCCTCGTTGAGCGGTAGCCCGTAAAACCGGGGCCCAAACTCCGACGCGAAGGCCTCCAGCCTCTCCAGGGCATTCTCCTGCTCAAACACCGCCGCGTAGCTCTCCAACGCAAATGGGGCATTGAAAATGCCAGCGCAGCCGCAGGCCGCTTCCTTGGCAGTGCGGGCGTGGGGTGCGGAATCGGTGCCCAGGAAGAACTTCGGGTTGCCGGAGGTGGCGGCGGCCCGCAGGGCGATGCGGTGCAATTCCCGCTTGGCCACCGGCAGGCAGTAGAAGTCGGGCCGCAGGCCGCCGGCAAACAGAGCGTTGCGGTTGATGTGCAGGTGGTGGGGCGTGATCGTGGCCGCCAGGTTGGCCGGCCCGCTACGCACAAAATCAACCGCATCACTGGTGGTGATGTGCTCAAGCACCACCTTCAGGCCGGGGTGGCGCCCCAGTAGGGGCTCCAGGTGGCGCTCGATGAATACCGCCTCCCGATCAAAAATGTCGATATCGGCGCTGGTTACTTCGCCGTGGATCAGCAGGGGCATGCCGATGCGCTCGAGGGCGTCGAGCACGGGCGTTATCGCCTCGATTGAGCTGACGCCGGCGGCGGAATTGGTGGTGGCATTTGCCGGGTAGAGCTTGCAGGCCACCCAGGCGCCAGCGTTGAAGCCCCGTTCGATCTCGGCGGGATCGATGGCATCGGTGAGGTACGCCGTCAGTAGTGGTTGGAAGCGACTGCCGTCGGGCAAGGCTTCGCGGATGCGGAGGCGATAGGCCTCGGCTGCCGCAGCAGTGGTTACCGGCGGGCCCAGATTTGGCATCACGATCGCCCGGGCGAACTGGCGGGCCGTAGCCAGGGCGACGGCCTGGAGCATGGAGCCATCGCGCAGATGCACATGCCAGTCATCGGGTTGACGCAGGCTCAGCTGCTGGCTTGGCATGGCGCGGGATCGGTTGAGTTGGAACTGGTAAGGATTCGTGTCTTGACGGCATTGTTGCCGCGGGCACACAGCCCTCTGTTTAGCGTTGTACCTAGCTCGCCGGCGGGCTTCCTTCCGAACTTTCCCAGCATGACCGTTGCCCCCAAACCCACGATCGGAGAATTGGAAGCTGGTTACTCCGGCTGCTGCAAGGCCCTGCGGCTACTGATCCGGGAAGGGCGCAGCTTGGAGGCGATCAAGCGCACCGTGGCCTGGGACCGACTCAGCCTGCTCCACTCCTGCCTACCCACCCGCTACAAGGCACCCGACTATCTCTACGCCCTGCTCAAACGGGAGGTGACCGAAGCGGTTTGAATCCTTAGCGTTGTGAATCCATAGCTGTGTGAATCCTTCGGGCTTGTCCATTTGACGCTTCCCGTCTAAAGCGGGAGGAATGGCATCCAGCCGCTGCTCCACCAGCGGCCCTTTTTATGGCCCATCACCAAATTTTGATTGTCGGCGGCGGCGCCGCCGGCATCACCGCCGCCGCCCAGCTGAAACGGGCCCGTCCGGCCCTTGCGGTCACGATTCTCGAGCCCTCCAGCAATCACTACTACCAACCGGGCTGGACCCTGGTGGGTGCAGGTGTGTTCAGCCTTGAGGAGACTCGCCGCGCTGAGGCCGATCTCATCCCAGCGGGGGTGACCTGGATCCGCGATGCGGTGGCTGGTTTCGATCCGGATCGCAACCTGGTGAGCACGGCCAGTGGCCAGAGCCTCAGCTACGACGTGCTGGTGGTAGCCACCGGCCTGCAGCTCTGCTGGGACAAGATCAAGGGACTGCCCGAGGCCCTCGGCCAGGGCGGGGTGTGCAGCAACTACAGCCAGCACCACGCCACCTACACCTGGGACACGCTCCAGGCCTTCAAGGGCGGCCAGGGGGCGGCCGGCAACGCCGTGTTTACTTGTGCGCCGATGCCGATCAAGTGTCCGGGGGCGCCCCAGAAGATCGCCTATCTGGCTGCCGATGTTGTTGCCAAGAAGCGACTGGCGGCAAAGGTGATCTATGCCACCGCCACCCCTGGCATCTTCGGGGTGCCCGTATATGCCGCACCGCTGCGGGAGGTGGTGAAGCGCAAGGGTATTGATGCCCGCTACAACCACGTGCTTACCGAGGTACGTCCCCAGAGCCGGGAGGCGGTGTTCAAGGTGAGTGAGGGCGAAACCAGCCGCGAAGAAGTGATCGGTTACGGGATGCTGCACGTGACGCCGCCGATGGCTGCCCCCCAGGTGGTGGCCGATAGCCCGCTGGCAGCGGCGAGCGGCTTCGTCGAGGTCGACAAGTTCAGCCTGCAGCACACCCGCTACGCCAACGTGTTTTCGCTCGGCGATGTCAGTGGCATGCCGAACTCCAAGACGGCCGCGGCGGTGCGCGGCCAGGCGCCGGTGCTGGTGGCCAACCTGCTTTCCCTGCTCGATGGCCAGCCCTTAGCGGCGGCCTACGACGGTTACAGCTGCTGCCCTCTGATCACCGGCTATGGCAAGGCGATCATGGCTGAGTTCAACTATGAGCAGCAGCCGGTCCCCTCCTTCCCGCTCGACCCCACTAAGGAGCGCTGGAGCATGTGGTGGATCAAGCGCAAGCTGTTGCCTGGGCTTTATTGGAATCGCATGCTCACCGGTGCCCAGCACGAGCGGCGTTTTATCCCCGGACTGAAGGGCTAGCCGTGTAGGCGCCGCCCTTCACGCAACATTTCTGAGGGGCGAATGCCGTAGGTGTTGTGGAAGTCGCGGCTGAAGGCGGAGAGGTTGCTAAAGCCCAGTTTTGAGGAGATGCCGGCCACGCTGTCGCTCGGCGAGGGGTTGAGCAGGTGCTGACGGGCCAGGCCAAGGCGCTGGCGGCGGACCCATTGGATTGGTCCGCAACCGAAGCGTTGGCTGAAGGCGAGCTGCAGGTTGCGCCTCGAATAGCCGCTGCGCTGCTCCAGCTGCGTGAGGTTGATTGGTGATTGCAGATTGGCCCCAATCCACTCCAGCAATTCTTCGAAGATCAGCTCCCTGGAGAGCCCCTCGCCATGCCCGCTACCCCGCTGCTCTAGTTGGGGGCAAAGGGCTAGGGCCAGGATGCGATAAATGAGGTCGTCGAGCTGCAGCACCTCCAGATCGCCACGGGCTTGCAGCTCCGGCGCATCCAGCAGGGCAAAGGCTCGACGCATGGTGAGCAGCAATTTGGCCTGCCGCTCCTCGGTCGTTGAGAGCACTTGGGGACGCTGCAGATCAGGGGCAAAGCGTCGACCGGAGAGCCCCATGCCGCCGATGGCAGCGGCCGTGTCCTGCAATCGCTGTAGATCTACGTGCAGCACTAGTCCGTTGTAGTGCCCACTTGCGTAGGTGTAAGAGAAGCCTGGGTTGAAATAAAGGGGCGCTTCAGCGTGAATTTGGAAGGTGTTCCCGTCCACTCCGTAGGAAGATTCCCCCTGATAGCAGATGTTGATTGCGCCTACGCCGGGGTTATCACCGATGCAGCCATGGATAGGGCTTGTATATCCACAGGTGAGGGTGAGGTCTCCCGCTACGGCAGTGCTGGCCCGGTGCCGAAACGGGTTGAGCAAGGGGTTGCGAGGGGCAAAATCCTGGAGAGGAAAGTGCTGGGCCAGCTTGGTCGCGAGGGCCTGGGGATCTAAATCCACCACCGCTTGCTGGTCGTGGAACACCAGGGGGAACTGGGAGACAGGATCCAAGCCAGACCAAAATCGACGCTCACACCCTATGGAAAACTGGCTGCAGCACCAGTAGCTGGGATGCAGTATTAATGCTTAGTGATTTATGGCTCAGCCCTGCTCCGGGAGATTGAGCAGGATGTTCTTGCTTTCCTTGAGATCGTTCCAGATGCGGCGGATTTCGTCGTAGGCCTGCTCCTGACTCATCTTGCCATTGCTTTGCAGGCCCACCACTAGCCCGACCCTCTCGGCAAATGATTCGAGGTTTTGGTGGAACATCAAACGCTCGGGAGTCCAATCGGAGCCCCGGTAGGCGGAATGGGGTTCAAAAGGCGAGCTAATGCCGTTGGCTATGCCTTGCGGATCGGATGGGGTGGGCCTGGGCCCCGCACTGGACATTGAGATCTTCCAACCCTGACCAACTTAGAAGAATTGGATTAAGGGGCGTTGAAGGGCGCTTCGGTGTCGTCAGGAGCACCGGCGGTATCAGGTCGGCGGCCGCAACATGCCAAACCATCAGATCTGCGCTCTCATGGATCAGTCCACGGGTAGTAGGTGGCTACAGGTTGTGATGTGTCTGCTGATCCAGGCCAGCATCATTGCCGGTGGTCAACTCTTGATCCGCTGGCAGGCTCCTGAACTGACCCCAACGTGCTGCGCCCCACCCCTGGTGCTCTGAATTCCCACCTCCTGGAGGAGCGGCCGGCCAATTTGCCAGCCCACCTCTACGTCTCTGGCGGGCGGCACCGCAGTTGTTTCAGTGCCGTGTTGTTTGAGCCAGACGGCCCCCGGCTGATATTCCTGCACGATCCTGCTGAACTTTTGCCTCTGCAGGCGCTCGGCTATCCCATCTGGCTGAGGGTGATGGGCCTGGGGGATCCAGGGGCAGTTGAGGCCATGCTCGACGTAGTCCAGGTGCCTCGCATGTTGCTGCCTCCCCTACTGGAGGTACCCCAGCGCTCACGGGTCGACGGGCTAGGGGAAGCCGTGATTGTGGTGCTGCACCGGCTCAGCTTTGCGCGTGATCCATTTCACCTGCTCAGCTCCCAGGTGGGTCTGCTGCTGCTGCCCAATCTGCTGGTCACCTTTGAGGAGGCGCCGGCGGGGGAGTCGTTTCCGGAGCTCACCGCTTGGCTGGAATCCAGGGTGGGTGAGGTGGAACATCGCGACCTTGATGACATTCTCCACTTCCTGGTGGATGAGTTGCTCGATGCCCTCTTCCCCATGCTTGAGCAGATCGCCAATCGCCTCGACGATCTGGAAGAAGCTGCCTTGCGGGACCCTAAGCCGAAGTTATTGGCCCGGGCTTTTGTGTATCGCAGCAACCTGCGCACGATTCGCAACCAGGTGTGGCCCCTGCGCCACCAGATCCGGGTGCTGCTGCGCCAAAGGCAGCAGCTACTAGGCGCCGAAGCCCTGGTTGGCTTTCAGGAGATGGCAGATCTGGTGGAGTTGCTGTTTGAAAACTGTGAGTTGTTGCGACACCAATGTGATGCCATCACCCAGGCCTATGCGGCCAGTGTGGGCAACAGGATGAACCAGGTGATGAAAACCCTCACCATCCTCACCAGCATCTTCGCGCCGCTCACCTTCATCGCCGGTATCTACGGCATGAACTTCGAGAATATGCCGGAGCTGCGTTGGCATCTGGGCTATCTCTACTGCATTGTTTTGATGGCGATCGTGTCGGTGATCCAGGCCTACTGGCTGTGGCGCCGTGGTTGGTTTGCGGATTGGACGGCACCTCGCTGAAGCCACAACCTGGCCTTAACCCCCAGAAGCCCTCCGATCACCCAGAGTTCTATTGCGGTTGTGATCGTTATGCTCCCTACCTTGCGCTTTGCCTGGCTTGCCCCGATGGTGTCCCTCCTGCCGGCGGGCGCGCTGGCAGCATCGGAGCCGATCCTCATCGGCGGTTCGAGCACGGTGTTCCCGGTGATGCAGGCGGCGATCGCGGCCTATCAGAAGGGCGGCGCCAATCGCCAGGTGCGCTTTGAGCTCAAGGAAACCGGCACCTCGGCGGGATTTCGGCAGTTCTGCAGCGGTAAGTTGCACCTGGCCAACGCCTCGCGTCCGATCAATGCCAAGGAGCTCAAGGCCTGTGCGGCCAAGGGGGTGACTTTCCTGGAGCTGCCGATCGGCTTTGATGCGATCACTGTGGTGGTGAACCCCGGCAACACCTGGGCTTCCAGCATCACCACCCGGGAGCTCGCGCGTATCTGGAGTGCGCGGGCGGCTGGATCGGTAAAAACCTGGAGTCAGGTCAACCTCGATTGGCCCAATCGGCCGATTCGACTGTGTGGCCCTGGTAAGGACTCTGGTACTTATGATTATTTCAATAAGGCCATAAATGGTGATGAAGACAATTCGAGGTCGGATTACTTTTCCAGTGAAAACGATAATGAACTAGTTGCCTGCGTTGCCAAGAATCCTGATGCCTTGGGCTATTTTGGATTTTCCTACTACCAGGCCAACGCCAAGCGGTTGAAAGCCCTCAGTATTGTTGGGCCAAAGGGTGCTGTGCTTCCTTCGCTGGCGACGGTCCAAAAGGAAGCCTATGTTCCTCTGTCCAGGCCCCTGTTTATTTACGTAAACGACAAGGCCTTGCGGCAACGCCCGGAGCTGCAGAAATTTGTGAACTACACCATCAAAAATGGTCTCACTCTGGTGAAACAGGCTGGGTCTGTGCCCATCTCCTCCAGTACCTATAGGTTGGTGGAAAGTAAGTTGCATCAAAAAGTGAGCGGCACGGCTTTCGGTGGCGATATCCCCGTAGGACTCACCACCAGCCAGGCCCTGCAGCGCAGTCTCGACAGCATCAAGAAACCGGAATTCCGCTGAGCTCGGCATGGTGTTCCAGGCAACCTCCCACCCCCTCAGCAATGGCCGGTTTGCCCGGGATCTGCTGCAGCGGCAGGTTGCCAAGCTGGTGCAGTTGCAGACCCCTGTTTCCGAGGGCAAGGGTGCCGAGCCGTTGCATCAGATGCGGGTCACCATGCGGAGGCTGCGCACCACCGTGCTCCAGTTCGAGCCAGCCCTGCAGCTGCCCTCGGCCATCAATGACCAGCGCCTGGCCAAATGGGTGCGGCGACTGGGTCTGGCCCGGGATCTCGATGTGCTGCGGGAGCGCCTAGAAGAGGGCTTCCTGCCCCAGCTGCCGGAGGCCGAGGTGAAGGCCCTCCGGCCCGTGCTCAAGCAACTGCGCCGGGAGCGGCAGTTGGCCTACGGCCATGTGGTGGAGGTGCTGCAGAGCCGCTCCTATCTGGAGGGATTGGCCCAGTTGCAGCTCTGGTTGAAGCAGCCGCAATACACGCTGTTGGGGGATCAGCCGGTCCGGGAGTGGCTGATCGAATGGCAGGGGCCCTGCCTGGCCAGCGTGTTTCTCCATCCGGGCTGGCAGGTCAGTAGCGCTGAGGGCGAGGTGGAGGTGCTGCACGAGCTGCGGCGGCAGATCAAGCAGGCTCGCTATCGCCTGGAAAATCTCTCCGCGCTGGAGGGCGTTCAAACTGCCGCCTGCATCGACAGCCTTAAGCAGGGGCAGGAGCTGCTTGGTGAATTCAACGATCTGCAGGTGCTGCAGTGCGCCATCAACGATCAGGTACCAGGTCGGTTGGAGGAGGTGCTGCCCCAGCTGGAGTGGCTGCTGGTGCAGCATCAACGCCATTGCTGGGAGCAGTGGCGCGAGCTGGTCTGCGATGTGCTGCCGAGCAGGCAGCGGCAGTATTTCTGGCGAGCGTTGCTGCCGCGGCCGCGGCTGCGCTGCCCCTGGTCTTGGCTGCAGGACAGGTTCAAGCGGGCTGTCGCCCGCTTCGTCTAAGGGTTGAAGAGCTGGCATTTGCTCGCTGCAGCAGCAGAGCATCAGACTTGCCGCACGCCATGTGTTCTAGAACACCGGATGCATGTAGTCCCCTTGCTCGTAGTTACCAAGCGCCCTCGATAAGTTGCCTCGGACTTCCTTTGTGAAGTCAACCCTATCGGTGTGAGGACCCGATGAATCTTTCCAAAAAACTGTTGCTGGCTCTTGCCGGCGCCAGCATTTCAGCCCCCCTGGCCGCTTCTGCGCAAGAAGTTGCCTCGTTGAACGGCTCGGCCGCTATCAACGAGTACATGCAGCAGCAAGACGTTGATCGCTTCCGCGCCTGGGAATCGAAAAACCAAGTGACCAGCGTCAACCAATTCTCTGATGTGCTGCCCACCGACTGGGCCTATCAAGCACTGAGCAACTTGGTGGAGAAGTACGGCTGTGTGGCCGGCTACCCCAACGGCAAGTTTAAGGGCGGCAACGCCATGACCCGCTACGAAGCGGCCGCCTTGCTGAACGCTTGCCTCGACCGCATCTCCGAGGTGACCGACGAGCTGCAGAAGCTGCTCAACGAGTTTGACTCTGAGCTCACAGTGCTCACCTCCCGGGTGGACGGCCTCGAGTCGAAGGTTGGCCAGCTGCAGGCTCAGCAGTTCTCCACCACCACCAAACTGCGTGGTGAAGCCAGCTTCATCATTGGTGGAACCCCTAACTTTGACGCCCAAGCCGTCACCATTACTGCAGCAGTTAAGGAGGTTAAGGGTACAAAATTTGACGCTGTCACACAAGCAGTTGTTGCTTGTAGTGCAGGAACAGCCGGTTGTGTTGGTGCGACGGCTGCCAAAAACGCTGTGACGGCGGCTCCTAATAATACTGCATTCAACTATGACCTGCGGCTAAGTTTTGACACCAGCTACACCGGTAAGGATTTACTCCGCACTCGTCTGCGCAGTGGCAACTTTAGCTCCCTGCCCTTCGGCAGCAGCAGTCAGATCTTCAAGCTCGACAAGGCTGAATCATCCCAGGGTACGGGTACCAGCAGCAATATCTGGGTGGATCGCCTCTTCTACACTTTCCCGGTGGGCAACGAGGTGAAACTTACTGCCGGTGCGCTGGTGCGGAACACCGAGATTCTTACTTTCATTCCTAGCGCTTATAAGTCGGACATCCTCGACTACTTCGGCTTGGCCGGTGCTTCTGGCACCTACAACAAGGCCACAGGCGCAGGCTTTGGCTTCAACTGGAAGCAGAAGGTGGCTAAAGGTAAGCCCTATATGATCTTTGATGCAAACTACATCTCTGAGAGTAAATTCAACGAATCTAACGTTGGAGCTTTTGACTCCGAAGGTGGCATCAACGTGCTGACCCAGCTGGGTGTGCGCGGCACCAACTGGGGTGCAGCTGTGGCCTACCGTTATGGCTCGGAGGGTTCGAAAGTTCGGGATCCCAACTTCACTCCTGGTACTGTGGGCTTTGAACAAAGCACCAACAGCATCTCTATTGCTGGTTTCTGGGAGCCGATGGATGCCGCTTGGGCACCTTCGATCAGCCTCGGCTACGGCTACAACGCCGGCAGTGGTGGCTTCTTGAATTCCCAGTCGTGGATGGCAGGCTTCCAGTGGAAGGATGTATTCCAGAATGGCAACAATGCAGGTTTTGCTTTTGGTCAAGCTCCCTTCAACAAGGGAAATGACACCGAGAGCTGGCTGTGGGAAGTATTCTACAAGTATCAAGTTACCGACAAGATTTCTATTACTCCTGCAATCTTCTGGGCTAATGACTATCGCAACAACGATGGTAATAGCACCTGGGGTGGCGTAATCCAAACCAACTTCCGCTTCTGATCTCCAGAACGGCCCGCGCACTCCTCACGCAGTTCTCGCCTGCACATCTCACACTTCCAACGCCTCCCCATTTCGGGGAGGCTTTTTTGTAGTTGGGGTTTGCCTATTCAGGGCGATCATCACCCATAGCTTTGCCGCCTCTTAATGGCTTCATAACGTTGGCCTAGGAGGTGGATTGCTAAAGTTTCTACGGAACTGTCTTCTACTTAATGACTTTCCTGAAGCGATCTTTTACTACTCTGGTTTTTGCTGGGCTCATCGGCGG
>NZ_JAGQDB010000085.1:0-9639 GCF_024346495.1 Cyanobium sp. A1C-AMD
GTTCGGGTTTCGGTGCTGGTGGCCATCGGGATCAACGGTGAGAGGGAAGGGGGATGAAGCCGGCGCCGGCGATCAAGGCGGCAGGGGGCTGAGCAGGCGCAGATCCAGTGCGATCACCACCACCCCATTGCGGTCGGTGGCACTCACCAGCGGCGCCAGGGCGTGCACTGCCTTGAGCCCACCGGACGGGGGTGGTTCAGGGGTGCCGCCGTCCTGCAGCTGGGCCTGGCCCAGGAAGATCACCCCCTGCGGCCGGCTGTTGCTGCGGCACCGGGCCGTCAGCTCGGCCAGCACGGCCGGATCGGGGGTGGCCATCGGCGCCAGGGCAGTGCTGCAGAGCTGTTGCCAGGCCCCAGCCAGGAATGCGCTGGCTGAGGCTGCGCTGGCTGCTGGGATCAGAGCAGGGCATCCCCCAGCTCCAGGGCCGCCAGATCGGCAGGATCGCTGCTGGCGACACCCGTGCCGTCGCTGGTGGCCGTGCTGCTGCCGCTGGCCTGGGCCTCCAGTGCCGTGGCCTGCTCCACCAGTTCGGCCTTGGTCTGGCCGCCATCGAGCTCCACGCCGTAAACGGTGGAGCAGAACTCGACGATCTGGGCCTTGGTCATGGCCTGGAAGTCGGTGGCCTCAGTGGCCAGCAGGGCTTCTCCGTCGCTGGTGGTGGTTGCCGCTGACTCCAGCGGCTCACCGGTGGGGGCGGGCTCATCTGCTGCCGGGGCGGGTTCCGGCGCTTCCGGTTGCTCGGGCTCGAGGTCCAGCGCATCCGCCAGCTCCGGTTCCGGCGCGTTGTCCCCGGAGTCCACCGGGACCGGCTCATCGCCGCCACTGGCTGGGCTGAGCAACTGCCAGCCCAGGGCCTGCCAGCCGGCCAGGTGCACCGGCCAGATCGAGCGGGTCGCACTGTCCTTGCCGATCAGCAGCTGGCTGGGCGGCAGCAGCGCTGCATCGCCTACACCTGGATCCGGTGTGACGTTGAGCCGCTGCTCCGGGCCCGAGAGGCGAACAGGCGTGGAGTCGGGGTTGCTGCTGTCGAGAGGCTGCAGCAGCTCCAGCGGCAGGGCCTCAGCTCCGGCCGCCACGTTGAGGGTGTCGAGTGGGTTGCCCATGGCGCTCACCTCACAGCCCTTGGTTGGCGGTGAGCGCCACGGTCATCCCCATCGGAGTGCCAGGGCTCACCGTCGCCCGCGCCAGTCGCAGGCAGGGCGGGGTGATCAGCTCGCTGTCAGCGGGGTTGATCAGTAGTGCGGCGCCGCTGATGATCGCTTCCACCTTGCCGCCAGCGGCGGGGATGGCGACGGCCGCGGCGGTGATCCAGCTGCCGGCGTTGCCATCGGCCAGCAGCGGCGCCAGCTCCAGGGTCACCGTCACCGCCTCGCTGTGGCCGGGGTGGGAGGCGACGAGCACAAAGGAGCTGGTGGCATCGAGATCGGTGCCGAGGTTCACGACATCACCACTGCTGCGGGTGTGTTCGTAGCAGTCGGTGGCGGAGTGGTTGATCCAGCCGACGAGCACCGTCTGGGCGTCGAGCAGCCGGGTGGCTTGAGAGGTCATGGATGGAGCTCCTGGGGGAAATGAATGAGTGGTTCTGGGCAGTTCTCCTGGGTTGGGGCTGGCGTTCAGGGCAGTACCAGCGGCATCGGCGCCACGTTGAACAGGCGTGCGGCGGCCTTGCGGTTGCACACCGCAAAACCCACGTACCAATCCACACGCGTGCGGAACACCGGCGCGTCGTGCACCTCCCCGAAGTCCCGGACCGAGATCCCGTAGCGCCCCTCAAACGGGCCCTGCAGTCCGCAGACCGCCGCATCGCCGAGCACGCAGCAGTAGATCGAGGTGGTGCCTGCCGGTTCGTCGTAGCCGAGCACGGCGTTGCCCTCGGCGTCCTCCTCCACCAGCAGGATCTCGATCCCCTCGAAGAAATGCCGCCCGTCGATCACCTCGTAGAGGTCGCCGCCGGCCTGGCGGGAGGCGGTGCTGATCTGGCGGCGGGCGGCCTTGCTGGCGATCAACACCTTGTCGCCGCCGTAGCCGATCACGCTGTCGGTCAGCGCCTCCAGCGCCAGCAGGTTCAGCGTGCTGCCGCCGTTGTCGATCGTCTGGTCCTCGCCGGGCACCAGGCGCTTGCTCAGCCCGTTGAACGCCCGCGGATCAAAGGTGTCGTCGCCGTTGATGATCGCTGCCTCCAGGGTGAGGCGCATCGAGCGCACCTTCATCTCGGTCTGGGCAGCACGGGCCTCCGGGCCCTGTAGGTCCACGATCGAGCGGTCCACATCCAGGTCGCCGCCAAAGAGGTGCACGAACTCCGAATCGGAGTTGATCACCCCGTAGCTCTGGCGGTAGCCCTCGTTGACGGCCCGAAAACCCACGCGGGGGAGTTTCGTTTCCGCCGGGAAGCTCAACGAGCCACCGACAAGGTTGCGGAAGGGCAGGCGGCGCAGCAGCTCCCCCTCCGCAAAGGTCTTGAGCACCGCTAGCTGCTCAGCACGGCGGGCGTATTTCTGCGCCTCGATCAAGGTCAGGCCCAAGGGCACGCTCCAGGGGCCTGGCCCCAGTGACAACAGCAGCTGTTGCCAGGTCGCTTGTGGGCAGGGTGAACCCTGAGGTTCAGGCTGTTTAGCCTGGGGCGATGACCAATCCCCAGCTCACCGAGAACCTGCTTGCGGTGATCCGCAGCCTGCCGGCTGACGATCGCCGCTGGCTGCTCAGGCAGCTGGAGCAGGACAGCAGCGACCTGAGTCACGGGGCCCTGGCTGAGATGGCGATGGCCGGGGGTGCCTTTGACGACCTGGCGGCTGAGCCTGACCTCTACAGCTTCTCTGACGGAGAAGCGATCGGCGCCGGCTGATGCTGAGCCGCTACGACATCGTGCTGGTCGCCTTCCCATTCACGGATGGGCCTGCGGCCAAGCCTCGGCCGGCCTTGGTGATCACCACCAGTGAGCGCCATGGGGATGTGTTGCTGGCCTTCATCAGCTCCAACGTCAGCGGGCCGCCGGGCCGCGATGAGCTCGACATCCCTGCCGATCATCCGGGCTTCTCAGACACCGGCCTGAAGGTGAGCTCGAGGATCCGGCTCAGCCGCATGACAACCCTGGCGATGCCACTGGTGAAACGGCGCATCGGGCTGCTGCCGCTGGCCTTGCAGACGGAATCCCAGCAGGTGCTGCAGCGGGTGATCGGCGGCCAAGGCTGAGCGTTCCCCTGTTGGCCAGTTCGTGGCTGTGACAGCAGTGGGCGGCACCGGTTTCCAATCCCGTGCCCGGTAGCGGCCTGGGCCCCTGCCCCACCAGCTCCTGGTGGATCGGCTACGCGCAGCCCTCCTCATGGTCCGGGCGGCCTCAAGGGCTGCGCAAGTCAGCCGGACTGGTGCGTTGGCTGCGCTGCGCTCCGCATGTCGGAGGGGGCTGCCCCTTGACCCCGCCCGGCCTGCTTCGGGGTCTTCGCTACGCCTGCCATGGCTTCTGCATCCCGGATCCGCGCCTTCCAGCTCCTGAGCTCCCGCACCCTGGAGTTCCTGTGCGAGGAGGCATCGGCCCACCGCCCGGCTCCTCTGGAGCGGCTGGAGCGCCTCTGCGCCGATCTGCTCTTCGATCGCCAGCTGACCACGCCAGCTTCGGTGCCCGTCTGGTGCCCCGAGAGCGAGCTGCCCTTCTGAGGGGGCGGCCCCGGCTGCGGCTGGGGCGCTCTCTTGTTGCCCGCAGCCGGCACCCCCAAGCGACCACTGGCAACAGGGCTCAGCAGCACCACGCCCATGGCCAGCCCCATGACCCCCGAGCGGTTTCAGGATCGCTTTGAAGCCTTTCGCGGTGAACCCCAGCAGGTCTCCGGCGTCTGGACCCTCCATGCCGCGATCGCTGCCCTGCCCGGCAGCGAGGCCGTCCTCGATGAGCAGGCCCCCTGGGCGCTCACCTTCAGCCAGAAACCCGCTGAGCCCCCGGCACCAGCAGTCCCCAGCGGCGGCCTCGATCCGCGCGGCTCAGAGGAAGCCGGGATGGCCGGCCCGCAGCTGGCAGCTCCCGTCCAGCCCGGGGATTCCTACCTGCTGGTGAATGACCGCGACCAGGACATGGAGGCCTACGACCACACCGGGGCCTTCCTCTGGAAGATCCCCTGCCTAGCCCGCGGCCAGGGGAGCGACACCGACTGGACCCAGAACAGCACCGACACTCCGCCCGGCCTCTACAAGCTCGGCCAGCTCTACCCCGACTACGAACAGAACCCCAACCCGCCCTGCTCCGATACCGCCATGGGCTACGGCTGGTATTCCTTCGACATGGAGGAGCTGGAGGGCCAGGAGGTGGCCCATGGTCGGGCCGGGATCATGCTCCACGGCGGCGGCTCGGCCTGTGGCTGGCCCGGCGCCTGGGCACCGCAGCAGCCCCTGCACCCCACCCTCGGTTGCGTCCGCCTGCACAACGCCGATCTGCGCGACAAGGTGCTGCCCCTCTACCGGCAGGGCACCGTCTATGTGGGGGTCTTCCAGGAAAAAAAGTGACGGCGGCTCTGGTGCCGCCAGCTGGGGCCTGATCGCGAGGGAAGAGCAGCGATGGACTCAGGACCACTGGCCCGACCGCCCAAGCCGCCGTTTGACCGTGAGCGGTTCGTCTTCAAGATCCTGGCGCTGGTGATCGGCACCCAGCTGCTGATCTATACGCTGGCTGCTGGGGTCTGCGGCCAGCGGGCGCTGGAGGGGCGATCGATCGGGCAGATCTGCCCCGGCACGCTGGAGCAGCTGCAGGGCGGCTTTGATTCCACCCTCAAGTTGCTGCTGGCGCTTCTGGGTGGGGCAGCGCTGACGCGGATGGACCGGTAACGCCTGGGAGCGGGAGGAGGGCTTGCTCCGGGCCTCTCCAGTCTGAGGCCCTCCTGGGGTCGGGCCTCCGCTGGGATCGGTCCCGTCGCTGCGCCATACCTGGCGCCGATCGTCATGGCCACGCTCTCTGCAGGCAGCCCCGCTGCCACCTCCCCGTTCTGCAGGCCAGAAGAGGATCCCTTTCTGCTGCTCGAATCCACGCTGCGCTCGGTAGAGGAGATCCTGCTGCGTCGTCGTGGGCTGCCGCTGCGCCGCACCTGGATCGAGCAGCCCTATGGAGAAGAAGAGATCACCCTGCTGGAGGAGGAGGTGATTCCGGCGATCCAGCAGTGTCTGGCACGGGTCGATGAGCTGGATGAGCGGCTCTTGGCCGAGCAGGAGCTGATGCAGCGCTGTGAGCTCGAGCTGCAGCGCCAGCCACTGTCGGTGCAGAAGCTGCAGATGGCCTGAGCGCCATGGATTGGGGGCTGCAGCAGCGGCCCCCTTGCCTGTGCCTTGATCCCAGGGTTGGCAGAGCAGCTCCACTGCTCGGGCGCGGTGGGTGCTCAGCACGGATCTACAGCAGGGCCAGTGGGGCGTGGCTGGCCGGGTGGAGCGAAACCCCGCCGCAGCATGCCCCTGCGGCTTGCGCTGGCCAGGGCTGACGCAAGGCTCGCGGGGCTCGCCCCTGGCCAGCACTGCGCCTGCGGGGCGTCTGGTCGGTGTTCTCCGCTCCATCCCAGCCATGGCCGCTCCCCAAGGCCCCGTCTGCGAAGTCCGCCTGCTTGTGGTTCACCGCTATCAGCCCGGCGTCCAGAAGCTCGGCACTGCCCCCTGTGCGGTCGAGTTCTTTGGCCGCCGCGGCAAGCCCGTCAAGAAGATGCGGCTGATCCCTGCCGAGAAGGCATTCGCCTTTGCCCGCAGGCTGCAGGGCACCCCCGGCTGCACCGTCTCGGTCTGCTGAGCCAGGGGGCTCGGGCCCGGCTGCCGGTTGGTGGCCGGGCCCCAAATCCCCATGCAGGTAAAGCTCATGGAACCCGTGAGCAGGAGAGTGGAAGAGCAGTCAGCAGCCGCTTGCTTCAGCTTTCTTGGCCTGGGTTGTGGTGCATCAGATACCTGGCGGCCACAAACCGCGAACGCTGGCCAGCTCTGCTGAGGCTGGAATTGGCGCGATGGATTTCCTGCTCCGTCGCGCGGGTTGTGTAGAGCGCTGAGCCGGTATCCCGATGAAGAAGCACGTAGTCGCTGGCCTCCGGGGCGGCGGACATGGGCATCACGGGACAGCGGCAGGAAGCGCTGAGCCGCAGCAAAGCGGAGCAGCGCTGCCGGTGCCAGATCCGATCCACGGATGTTGCAGATCGGCTTGCTGCATGACGTCCTGCTGATTGATGGCTGGGTCAGCCACGGGCACCCAGCCACCGCCGATAACGGCTGCGCTGCCGCCTTGCCCTGGCTTTGGATCGAGCACTGCCGAACTGGGGGCTGGAGCCGTCGCGCCGCCGCCGCACCCAGGTTCCCTTCCTGATCAAGCCGGCGTCTTGGGGATTGGCTCGGCGAGCGGCCACGATCGCCCCATAGCCCCGTTTCTGCTGGCGTTGAGCACGGGAACGGGCCTGGCTGGCGCTGGCGGCCGGCACCACCGTGGCGGTGGAGCGGTTGCGCCAGAACACCAGATACCAGGCCATCCCGTTCTCCCGGCGGGGTCATCAGCGCCGCGGTGCAGCCGCCCTGGGCGTGGTGCCCTTGACGGCCTCCAGGTAGAGCTCGGCGGTGCTCAGTGTCTGGAGGTTCACCGCGCCGCCGTGCTCGTGACCGCTCTCCGGCACTGCGGCGGAATAGAGGCCACTGCGCTGCTGGAACAGGAAGCTGTACACCGGGTGGCGGCGCAACTCCTCCATGTAGTCGCCATCGCTCAGGGCCACGCCATCGGCGGTGAGGGGCTGGCCCTTGCCGTCCACCGGCAGCAGCCGCTCGCGGCCGTCCACCTCCCCCAGCTGGAAGTGGCCGCCGCACAGCGTCACGAAGGTGTCAAAGAACGTCCCCCGTTCATCACCGCCCACCCGGCCTTCCGCTTCTGAAAACAGCCGTTCCATCAAGCGCTCCTTGCGCAGGTTCTGCACCTGGGAGCGGGCCTCGTCCCGTTCCTTTTCCACGCTGCGCACGCGGCGCAGGTTGGCCTCATTGAGCTGGCGTTCGCGCTCGCCCACCTGGCGCTCGAACTCCTCGCGCTTGCGCTCGGCGTCCTGCAGGCGGGCGTACTCGTCCGGGTTGATCTCCGAGAAGCGCGACAGCTGGGCGCGGGCCTTGCGGAGCTCTTTTTCGAGCTGGTTGCTGCGGCGGCGTTCGGCGCGCAAGGGATCAGCACTGCTGGGAGCAGCGGCAGGGGGGTCGTCGTTGTCGCCGCTGCCGCTGCCGCTGGCACCTGGGCCCTGGGGCAGGGAAAGGTCGAGGGTGTCGTCGCCGTCGGCAGCATCCAGGCCCGCGTCAGCAGCGCCGTCGCTGTCGAGCTGGTCGGGGTCGGCAGCAGGTTGGACAGAGCCAGCAGAGCCCTGGTTGGGCTGTTGCTGGTGCTGGCTGTAGCTCCGCCACGGAGCAGCCGGGGCCAGGGGGGCTGGAGCAGTGCCGCTGTTGGCGCTGCTGGAATCAGAGGAGAAGAAGGAGGAGGGCATCACCCATCACGGCTGTGGTGCTGCGGGCGCCCCGTCCGGGCTGCGCTCGCTCTCCCTGTTGCCAGCTCCTCAAAAGCCCTGCTCAGGCAGCTCATCCAGCACGGGAGCAGAGCGCCGGGCCGGCAGGTAGATCCACTCCCCCGCCGGCAGCGGGGTTGAGGGCATGTAGCCAGGCACCAGCAACTGCATCCCCGCCGGGATGGAAGTGGTGGAGCGGTAGACGGGCAGGAGCAGGGTGGTGCCAGCCGGCAGCGGTTCCTCGCTGGGCCAGCTGCTCAGCTCCGGGTTGAACTGGCGCAGCAGAGTGAGGCTGAGGTTCTGCTCGGCCGCCACGCTGCTGAGCGTTTCGCCTTCGGCGCTGATGTAGGTCTCGCTCTGCTGCAGCACCGGGTTGAGGCTGCGCAGCTTGCTTTCGGTGGTGCCATAGCGACCGGCCAGCACCGCCAGGGAGTCGCCCTCGACGGCGATGATCGTCTGGGTGCTCTCCAGCTGGGGGTTGATCCGCCGCAGGGTGGCCACGGTGGTGCCGTAGCGCTCAGCGATCAGGTTCAAGGTGTCGCCATCGCGCAGCACCAGCACGCTGTGGGGTCTGAGCACCAGCTGGATCGCTTCCCCCAGCAACGGCTGCAGCAGCAGGCTGATGCCGCCCGGGCCGTAGTCCGCCCCGAAGTGCATCACCTGGCAACCGGCGAACTGGGCCCGTCCCCCCGAGGGAAGTCCGCCCTGGGGCTGGAGCAGGGCCAGGTCCCCCAGCCACATCACACCCTGACAAGGAGCCTGCACAGTTCCCAGCAACGACGGGTCCCAGGGCAGCGGCGCCTCGTCGCGGAAGCCTGGGGTGGCCCAGTCCTGCTCAGCCGCCAGCCAATCGAAGGTGTTGCTGGTGCTCACCGGCAGGATCGCCGCCCGGCAGAGGTAGCCGCGCAGCAACACGTCCCCAGGGTCGGTGAGGGCGGTGTCGTTGTAGCCGCTGACGATGCCGCTCTGCTCGAGGAAGCAATCGATCACATGCCGGCGGATTGGAACCGGATTGCGGCTGTCAGGCCGGTCCACCTCGAACAGGCAGAGGCGGGCATTGGCGTAGGGCTGCAGCGCCAGCCACAGGGGCAGAGCCGCGGGCTGAGCTATCCGGCTGTCAATCGCTGAAGCGGCTGCAGGCAGGGAGACCAACTGGCCCCACAGCGGCGCACCCCGCAGGGGGTTGAGGCCCTGGTTGAGTGGCGAGAGGGGTAGCTCCATCGCTCAGCCCCGTACCAGCGATCCCCGGAAGGGGTCGGGGTTGCACTGGCGCCAGTTCTGCAGCCGCGGCAGCAGCAGCGCCAGCTGGCCGATGTGCTGGCTGCGCTGCCGGTTCAGCACCACCGCCGGTGAGGGGCCCGCAGGGTTCCACTCGCTCTCGGTTTCCTCCAGCAGCAGCTCGGTGGCGTACTCCACCACCGCCAACTTTCTCAGCGGCAGTGGGTTGGGCACCACGCCACCGGCCACGCCCTTGCGCCGGCTGCGCACCGGGCTGTTCACCTCTGCCGGTGTCAGTGCGGCCAGCTGCTCATTCAGCGCCGCAATGGCATCGAGGTGGCCCTGGGCGGTGCAGACCCCTGTGGGGTAGTGGGTCTGCAGCTGGGCCATCTCCCGGTTCAGGGCCGCAAGGGCGGCACTGGTCACCGGGATGGACAGGGCGATGCGCAAGGCCTCGGCATCACCGGGACGCCAGGTGCAGGTGGGTGGGGAGGACTGGGTCATGCCCTCCCTTGCCAGATCAGCTGCCTCTGCCCCCGTTGGGCTCGCCCAGCCCCAGCTGCTGGCGCAGCTCGGCGCCGTCGATCACCCCCCGCTCATGCAGCACCAGCCACTCCTGCACCGAGGGCTGGGGTTTGCGCGGTGGTTGCGGCGGCACCAACGGGCAGATCTCCACGCTGCAGGCCGGAGTGTCGGAGAGCTTTTCGCCGGTGAGGCGGGTCCACTGGCGCAGCAGGGTGCTGAGCATCGAGGCCTTCTGGCCTGCCAGCGACTGGAGCACCGCAAAGCTCTGGCCGGCAGTCAGGGAAATCTCCAGCTCGGTGCGGGCTGGACCGTGGCCGCCGGCGGGGATCAGGGCGTCGCGGCGCATGGCCTCTTCCAGCTGCTGCAGGTAGGCCCGGTGCTCCGCCAGCGAGCGGGCCTCGATTTCGACCCACTGGAACGT
>NZ_JAGQDB010000086.1:0-9303 GCF_024346495.1 Cyanobium sp. A1C-AMD
GGTGGGATGCGATGACCACCTAAATCGGGCACTGCTGAAAGAGTTACACCCGCTGAACAACCAGGGATATGAGGAGAGGGCGCCATGACGACTACAAGGGCTCAGCGCTGGTATTGACCTGCGGCCAGCGCCCTGAATTTGCACGTTCTATGTGGTGTTGGAAATAGTGTTGGAATTGGTATTGGAAATGGCATTGGATTCCGCCTCCACCAAAGGGAAGCGTCGTCTCTTCCCGTGTCACCACTTCGCTCTGAGAGTCACAACGAGGGCCTCCCTCTCCGTTGTCAAGCCCGAATGCTTATTTACGGCTGGCTGCGGCCAGCCGGGCAGCTATCTCGGGTAGGAGCTTGTAATCCTGGGCGCAGGCCTGGCCCTCAGAAAAAATCACCAGCAAGAAAGGCGCAGCTTTTGGCATAGAACCCTCAGCTGACGGCTCCACGTAGGCAGCATCGTGCCGGGCCTGGCTCATCCAGCCCGCCTTGCTCCAGAGGCGAGAGCCAAGAGGCAAACCCTCACCTATGAAGCCATCCACCTGGTTTTCTGGATCCGCAAGCCTCAAGGCCGGATCCAGGCTGCGCGCCAGCAGAGCTGCCATCCGGGCACAAGCCGGCGGCGAGACCAGGGCCGACGCCAGCACGGCCTGCAACAAACGGGCTACAGCGTCGGTATTGAGGCGATTGCGGTTTTCCAGATCGGTGCCGTAATAGACCCGCTCGCGCCCGTAGGGACCATCACCCCAGGTTTTTTGGCAAGCATTACAGCCCTGCAGCTCCGGCCAGCCAAGCTCGCTCAGCCAGCCATTGACAAGCTGACGCTGCTCCACCCAGTGGGCCATGCGCTCGGGGGGCAGAGAAGGGCCGCTGGTGGTGCCACTAAGCAAATCCACCACTAGGGAGGTGGCGTCGTTGCTGGAGTCGCGAATCATGTCTGAAAGGGCACGCCGCAGCTCGGGCGTATCCGCAAGCAAGTCAGCCTGGCGCCAGGCCTCAGCCGCCACTAGGTAAACCAGCTTCACGACGCTGGCTGGATAGCGAGGACGATCCCCAGCCCAGCTCGCCCCCTGCACCGGCTGGGCCCAGAACAGATCGGGATCTAGATCGGCAGCTCGGCCAAGCAAGGGCTGGTCGTAGCGAAGCCAGGTAATGGAGAGGTGCTGGGCTAAGCCAGGCCGCCCCTCCAGCTCAAGAGCCCGCACCAGATCGGCCAGGATCTGAGCCATGGCTGGATCGGGGCTGTAAAAAGCCATCACCGCCGGCCAACGTTGTGGCGAGATTAGCTGTGCTGACAGTAGACACCATCAACCCTGCCCAGCTGGCTGCCGGCACCCCAGCCGCGCCGGAATGGCTCATTCCAGGCACGAACTGGCAGCTCACTGGCAGCATCGACCTCTACAGCCAGGTCCGCGGTGAGGGGCTAGCCAGCCAGGCCTGGACTGGCCGCCACCTGCAAATCCTGACCAGTCCGGCAGCTAAAGGGCCAGGAATGCGCCTGCGGGTACGACTCCTCGACGATGGCTACCCAGGATGGCTTGAACCCGATGCCCTGCTAGGGCGAGCAGTGGCGTGCTCCCCGCCCCAGCCGCAACTCCGGCAGCGCTGCAGCATTGTCCAGCGGATGGAGCAGGTGCTGAGCTTCGCGCAGGCCGCCCAGCGCGTAGCCAACACCTACCTGTGGGGCGGCAGCCTGGGCCCCAACTACGACTGCTCCGGTCTGATGCAGCGGGCCTATGCCAGCGCTGGCATCTGGATTCCGCGCGATGCCTACCTGCAGGAGCGGTTCTGTCAGCCTGTGGCGGTGCACCCGGGCCAGGTGCAGTTGCTGGAGCCTGGCGACCTGATCTTTTTTGGCACACCCCAGCGCTGCAGCCACGTGGGGCTGCACCTAGGGGGCGGCCGCTATTTACACAGCTCCGGCGTCGCCCACGGCCGCAACGGCATCGGCCTCGACGACCTGGCGCCCCAAAACCCCGACCCGGTGGCGCGCCACTACCGACTGGAATTGCGGGGAGCGGGGCGGGTAATGCACAGCCATAACGGCAGTCCCCTACCCACCTAGGGTCGATGCCACAGGCTGACAATGACATGCAGCAAACGGGGGAAGGTCAGGCCGAGCTTTCCGTAGTGGTGCCCCTCTACAACGAGGAGGAGAGCCTGCCCCAGTTGGTGGAGCAGTTGCTGGCGGCACTGCGACCGCTGCAGCTGAGCTTTGAATTGGTGCTGGTAGACGACGGATCCAGGGACGGCACAGCGAAGGTGCTCAGCCAGCTAGTCGCCACGGTTCCGGAGCTGGTGGCCGTGCTGCTGCGCCGCAACTACGGCCAGACGGCGGCAATGGCGGCCGGCTTTGACGCCAGCGGCGGGGCGGTGATCGTGACCCTCGATGGCGATCTGCAGAACGACCCCGCCGATATCCCCCTACTGCTAGCTGAGCTCGACCAAGGCTTCGACCTGGTAAGCGGCTGGCGCCACCAGCGCCAGGATGCGGCCATGCAACGGCTGCTGCCCAGCCGCATCGCCAACAGCCTGATTGCCCGGGTAACTGGGGTGCGACTCCACGACTACGGCTGCTCCCTCAAGGCTTATCGGCGCGAGGTGGTGAGTGACCTCAACCTCTACGGCGAACTCCACCGCTTCCTGCCTGCCCTGGCCTTCATCGAAGGTGCCCGGATCAGCGAGGTGAAGGTAAACCACCATCCCCGGCGTTATGGGGAAAGCAAATACGGACTCGACCGCACCTTCCGGGTATTGATGGACCTGCTGACGGTCTGGTTCATGAAGCGCTTTCTGACCAGACCGATGCACGTCTTCGGCTTCGGGGGCCTGGCCGCCATGGGCGCAGGGCTGCTGATCGGCATCTGGCTTGTAGGCGAGAAACTACTGCTTGGCGCAGACATCGGCGATCGCCCCCTGCTGCTGATGGCCCTACTGAGTTTTCTGACGGGGGTGCAGCTCTTCTGCTTTGGCCTGCTGGCCGAACTGCAGATGCGCACTTACCACGAAAGTCAGGGACGACCGATCTACCGGGTGCGCGGCATCGTGCGCGGATCCGAAAGCTGAGAGGCGGGGCAAAGGGATTGAATTTTTATGTCGCCCTAGCCGGCCCCGCAAGCTGCCACGGGTGGTCTTCGTACAGTATTAACGGTTGCTATTGGCCCGCGCCATGACTGGAGAATTTGCTGCCGCTTGGTTGCCCTCGGTGTTAGTCCCACTTGTTGGAATCCTCGGCCCAGCCGTGGCCATGGCCTTGCTTTTCAACGTAATCGAAGCCCGCGACTGAGCCCGACCCAAGCCGTCGCTCAGCCTCACCGCCTACCCCCGCCACCATGACCGTGACCCCCGTGGCCGACCCCTGCGTCGGCAATCTGGCAACCCCCGTCAACAGCAGCTATTTCAGCCGGGCCTTCATCAATGCCCTGCCCGCCTACCGCCCCTCCCTATCTCCGAACCGTCGTGGTTTGGAAGTGGGCATGGCCCATGGCTTCTTTCTCTACGGACCCTTCGCCGTCTGTGGTCCCCTGCGGCTCACCGAGTACGCCAGCACCGCTGGTTTACTCGCCACCATTGGACTGGTGTCGATCTTGACCGTATGTCTCTCGATCTACGGCACCGCTGGCAACGGACCCAACATCCAGCCGGCTGACGCCACCATCGACAACCCGCCCGCAGACCTGTTCACCAAGGCTGGCTGGGCAGAATTCGCCAGTGGTTTCTGGCTGGGTGGCTGCGGTGGCGCCGCCTTTGCCTGGTTCCTAGCCGGCACTGCGATCGTTGCCCCGCTGGTCAATATCGCTGGCGGCGTCTGGAGCGTCAACTGAATCCCAAGCGGTTTTCCAATCCCCTGAAAGCTCCGCTAAGGCGGGGCTTTTTTATTGGGTGTTTTTACTGGGCGTTTTTATTGAACCTTTATTGGGCCTTTGATTGGGCTGATCTTGTTTGGGGGCAGCCCGATAGATAGTGGCTGCTGGGCCTGGGCCACAAGCCAAGCCTTCGGGACCAGAGAACTATTCCCTTAGGGGGAAAGAGCCAGGGGGTGCGGTGAGAGGCAAGTTAACCAACAAACAATGGTCAATAAAACAATGGACAATAAAAAACCCCAGCTTGCGCCGGGGTTAATTCGTCCCTCGAGGGAGCAAGTAGGCCGCAGTTAGCCGAACTTGCCAGAGGTAGAAGCAATCAGGAAGGCTGCATACGTGAGTATGTAGCCAATAGTGAAGTGAGCAAGACCCACAACACGAGCCTGGACGATCGAAAGAGCGACAGGCTTATCGCGCCAGCCAACAAGGTTGGCAAGCGGGGTGCGCTGATGCGCCCAGACGATGGTCTCGATGAGTTCCTGCCAGTAGCCGCGCCAGGAGATAAGGAACATGAAACCGGTGGCCCAAACCAGGTGACCGAACAGGAACATCCAAGACCAGACGGCCAGGTTGTTGCTGCCAAACGGGTTGTAACCGTTGATCAGCTGGGAGGAGTTAAGCCACAGGTAGTCGCGGAACCAACCCATTAGATAGGTGCTGGATTCGTTGAACTGAGCCACGTTGCCCTGCCAGATGGCGAGGTGCTTCCAGTGCCAGTAGAAGGTGACCCAACCGACGGTATTCAGGGCCCAGAAGACGCTCAGATAGAAAGAGTCCCAGGCACTGATGTCGCAGGTACCACCACGGCCGGGGCCATCGCAGGGGAAGGAATAGCCGAAGTCCTTTTTGTCAGGCATCAGCTTGGAACCCCGGGCATCCAGAGCACCCTTCACCAGGATCAGAGTCGTGGTGTGCAGACCAAGCGCAATGGCGTGGTGAACAAGGAAATCACCAGGACCGATCTGCAGGAAGAGGTCGTTGCCACCATTGATGGCGTCGATCCAACCGGGCAGATAAACCGCACTGGCATTGCTAGCTGCGGATGCGGAATTGGATAGCAGCACATCCATGCCATACATCGCCTTGCCGGAAGCGGCCTGGACGAATTGGGCAAAGACGGGCTCCACCAAGATCTGCTTCTCGGGAGTACCAAAGGCCACGACCACGTCGTTGTGGACGTAGAGACCCAGGGTGTGGAAGCCGAGGAACAGGGAGACCCAGCTCAGGTGGCTGATTATGGCTTCCTTGTGCTCGAGCATCCGGGCCAACACGTTGTCTTTGTTGGCTTCCGGGTCGTAGTCGCGGATGAAGAAGATCGCACCGTGGGCGAACGCACCGCACATCAGGAAGATGGCGATGTATTGGTGGTGGGTATAAAGCGCAGCCTGCGTTGTGTAGTCCTTAGCGATAAACGCATAGGACGGCATCGCATACATGTGCTGGGCCACCAGGCTGGTGACCACACCCAGAGATGCCAAAGCCAGACCAAGCTGGAAGTGGAGCGAGTTGTTGATCGTGTCGTAGAGGCCCTTGTGGCCAGCACCTAGGTCACCAGGGGTGCCCTTGGGTGGGTTGTGGGCTTCAAGAATCTCGCGAATCGAGTGGCCGATACCGAAGTTTGTCCGGTACATGTGGCCAGCGATCACAAAGATGCAACCGATCGCCAGGTGGTGGTGGGCAATGTCCGTGAGCCAAAGGGCTTCCGTTTGGGGGTGGAAGCCACCCAGGAAGGTAAGGATCGCGGTGCCAGAACCCTCAGCAGTTCCGAACTGTTGATAAACGGTGTCTGGGTTCTGGGCATATACACCCCAGTTGCCGGTGAAGAACGGAGCCAAACCAGCGGGGTGAGGCAGCACTGAGAGGAAGTTGTCCCACCCAACGTGCTGACCACGGGCCTCAGGGATAGCCACGTGAACCAGGTGACCGGTCCAAGCGATCGAGCTGAAACCAAACAGAACCGCCAGGTGGTGGTTTAGGCGGGATTCAGCGTTCTTGAACCAGGCCAGGGAAGGCCGGAACTTGGGCTGAAGGTGGAGCCAGCCTGCGAACAGGGCCCAAGCCGACAGGATCATCATGAAGATGGAACCCTGATAAAGCTCAGCGTTGGTTTTCATCCCGATCGTGTACCACCAGTGGTACAGGCCGGAATAAGCAATGTTCACAGGGGAGGTAGCACCAGCCTGGGTGAAGGCTGCGATAGCTCCCTGGCCGAAGTGGGGATCCCAGATCGCGTGAGCGATGGGACGTACATGCAGAGGATCGGCGACCCACTGCTCAAAGTTGCCCTGCCAGGCGATATGGAACAGGTTGCCCGAAACCCAGAGGCCAATGATGGCCAGGTGACCGAAATGGGTGGAGAACAGCTTTTGGTAAAGCCGCTCCTCGGTCATGCCGTCGTGGCTCTCGAAATCGTGAGCCGTGGCAATGCCGTACCAAATCCGGCGGGTTGTCGGGTCCTGTGCCAGACCCTGGCTGAACGAAGGAAATTTCGTTGCCATTGGGAGAGGTCAGAAAAGGTCAGCCGACCGCGACGATGCGGGCCAGGAAGAATGCCCAGGTTGTTGCAATACCGCCCAGCAAATAGTGAGCGACACCGACAGCACGGCCCTGGGTAATGGAAAGCGCCCGCGGTTGGATGGCGGGTGCAACCCTCAGCTTGTTATGAGCCCAGACGATGGACTCGATAAGCTCTTGCCAGTAGCCGCGGCCACTGAACAGGAACATCAGGCTGAAGGCCCAGATGAAGTGGGCTCCAAGGAACATCAAGCCATAAGCACTGGAACTCGAGCCGTAGCTGTTGATCACCTGTGCGGCTTGAGCCCAGAGGAAGTCCCGCAGCCAACCATTAATGGTGATGGCGCTTTGGGCAAAGTTGCCGTTGGTGATGTGCTGGACGCTGCCATCAGCGTTGACGGTGCCCCACACGTCGCTCTGCATCTTCCAGGAGAAGTGGAAAATGACGATCGACAGGGAGTTGTACATCCAGAACAGGCCAAGGAACACGTGGTCCCAAGCCGACACCTGGCAGGTACCGCCACGGCCAGGGCCGTCGCAGGGGAAGCGGAAGCCCAGATTCGCCTTATCAGGGACTAGGCGGGAGCTACGCGCATACAACACACCCTTCAACAGAATCAGCACGGTGACGTGGATCGTGAAGGCGTGGATGTGGTGGACCATGAAGTCGGCCGTTCCCAAAGGAATTGGACCGGCGGCCACCTTGCCGCCCACAGCTACAACGGTGCCGTTGAACACTTCGCTCACACCCGCGAGGGCGTTAGGCGCAGTGCTACCTGCAGCGGCAGCGTGAAGACCCTGAATCCACTGCGCGAAGACAGGCTTCAAGGCAATGGCGGAGTCGCTGAACATGTCTTGGGGACGGCCCAAGGCACGCATGGTGTCGTTGTGGATATAGAGGCCAAAGCTGTGGAAGCCGAGCCAGATGCACACCCAGTTGAGGTGGCTGATCAGGGCATCACGAGCTTTAAGCACCCGGTCCAGCACGTTATCGACGTGCTTGGCGGGGTCGTAATCGCGAATCATCGCGATAGCGGCGTGCGCACCAGCACCCACAACTAAGAAACCACCGATCCACATGTGATGGGTGAAGATCGACAGTTGGGTGGGGTAATCAATCCCGATATAGGGATAGGGAGGCATCGCATACATGTGCTGGGCCACGATGATGCTCAGCGAGCCGAGCATCGCCAGGTTCACAGCCAGTTGGGCGTGCCAGCTGGTGGTCATGAACTCGAAGAGTCCGTCATGACCATTGGGAGCGGGGAACAGCAGGGGATCGCCCTTCTGGCCCTGGAGAATCTCCTTGATGCTGTGACCAATGCCCCAGTTGGTGCGATACATGTGGCCAGCCACGATGAACAACACCGCGATCGCCAAGTGGTGATGGGCGATGTCGGTCATCCAGAGGCTGCCGGTCACAGGATTCAACCCACCTTTAAAGGTGAGGAAATCGCTGTAAGCGGCCCAATTGCCCGTGAAGAAGGCTGAAACGCCAGCCCCGAAACCGGGGAATATCTGGGCGATCACGTCCTGGTTCAGGAACTCGTGGGGCAGGGGAATGTCGGCGTAAGTGGCGATGGTTTTGCCATTGAGCGCCAGCGGCTGGCCGGCGTCGATGGCGTCCATCAGCGCGGTGGTGGGCAGGGACACATGCAGCAGGTGTCCTGTCCAGGAGAGAGATCCCAGACCGAGCAGGCCGGCCAGATGGTGGTTGAGCATCGACTCAACGTTCTGGAACCACTCGAGCTTGGGAGCCGCCTTGTGGTAGTGGAAGACGCCGGCATTGAGCATCAAGCCGGCCATCACCAAAGCACCGATGGCCAGGGCCATCAGCTGGGTTTCATTGGTGATGCCCCAGGCCCTCCACACATGGAAGAGGCCGGAGGTGATCTGAATGCCGTGGAACCCGGCACCCATGTCTCCATTGAGAATTTCCTGGCCGAAAATGGGCCACACCACCTGCGCCGAAGGCTTGACGTGCAGGGGATCGGTCAACCAACCGGTGTAGTTGGAGAAGCGCGCTCCATGGAAGAAGGCGCCACTCAGCCAGATAAAGATGACGGCCAAATGGCCGAAGTGAGCTGAAAAGATCTTGCGAGAGACCTCTTCAAGGTCACTCGTGTGACTGTCGAAATCGTGAGCATTGGCGTGGAGGTTCCAAACCCAGGTGGTGGTTTTGGGACCTTTGGCAAGGCTGCGATCGAAATGGCCGGGCTTGCCGAACAGTTCGAAGGTGGCCGGAACTGGGTTCCGGTCGACCATGGCCTTCGCCTTTTCCCCACGCTCTGGTGGGCTGATGGTCATCGAGACGTTCCTCGAGGGACGGGATCGAGGTGGTGGGTCCACCCCTGCAGCAGGCCGGAGAGCCTGCCGTTGGGCCCCATGAACGACAGGCGACCGAGGCCTCCAATCGTTCATGGGCACCAGCCGGGAAGGGGGTCCGCGAAAACGCGAAACCACTTGCCACAACTGGAGCTTTGGGCCCCAATTAGGGGACCGCTCGCCGAAGTATAGGGGTCGTTTCCGAGAGGTTTTGGCTTGCAGTTACAAAGGTTCAATCCCGGCGCTTCCCAGGCCAGCACAGGGCTTTACAGAACAGAAAGAATCATCTACTTCAACCATCTTGCGGGCAGTTTTTTATTACTTAGAGAGCATCAAAAACAGCCATCTGCCGCATCCATTTCCCCCAGGGTGGCCCCGGCCAGCAGAATGCATCCACTACAAGCTGAGCAACCCAGCGTGGGCGCAGGCAGCGCAACCTATCCAGCCCTCCCGGGTCGCCCCGTGCGATGGCGGCAGCGACTGCTCGCGGTCCTGCTAGTGGCAGCGTTGATGTTGTTGGCTGGCTGCAATCGAGTAGCCGCTAGCCGCAGCAGCGTCCCAGCCCCAGCGCCTCTTCCAGTCCAGGGGCCCAGTGGCCGCTTGCAGGAAGT